>JANXWQ010000401.1 GCA_025351065.1 Chthoniobacter sp.
AGCTTCCCCTGCAGTCGCGCGGGGCTCGGACTAAGGGGCCGCGCTGTCGGCGCGACGCTCGCGTCCGCCGAGGTCGAACTGCTTCAGCACGAAGGTCTGGTCGTCCGGTGGAAATCTCTTTTTCCACGCGGCCTCGCTGGCGTCGTAGAAAATGGCGAACGCCGAGTAGAAGTGCGGGCGCATCGACGGCGGGAGGACGAAGGTCCACTCCTCGCCCGCCGCGCCGGGGCCGGCCTGCGGGGCGCACGCGCCTTTCACAAATGGGTAGAGGTGCTCGCCGTCCGAGAGCACGAGCATCATCCACGGAAAGCGCGTGCGCTCGCCGGTGAACTGCCAGCCGAGGCGGAACTGCATGACGCCCGGCTCATCGCGCACGAGCTGCAGCGAGGTGAGCGTGGTCGTTTCGTCGAAGACGATGGGCGCGGCGCCCGCGGGCGGCGCGGGCGCGGGCGTGCCGCGGGTGAGGACGGTGAGTTCGTTGCGGCTGTGCGCGCGCCAGACGTGCGGGCGCAGGTATTCGTGGAGCAGGCTGTCGCTGGACTCCACCTCGGTTTCCGCGGTCGTCTGCATGCGCGGGTGGTAGTAGCCGGCCACGGTGCTGAAAGTGAGCGTGTCGGCGTAATCAATGATGACCACATCGCTCGCAGGCGGCGGCGTGTAGGCGGCGGTGCTGAGCGTTTTGAGACCTTTGAGAATGTGATGCAGCGAGACGAGCTGCTCGCGCGCGGCGAGGTGTGAAAGGTAGGGCACGGCCGCGGTCACGCTCGCGGAGTCCGGCACGTCGCGGATCATCTGCGCCTTCCACTCGCGCTCCTCAAGAATCTGGGCGAGGTGCGGAATCTCGCGTGCCACATCGCGCGCCGCACCACAGCGAAAGTATGCCAGGACAAAGTGCGCGAGCACACAGGCCGCGAGGAGCGCGGCGGCGACGGTTTTCTGCGCGCGAATCCGCGTCATCGTCTCCGCTGCGGCGATCCAGAAAAGGGGGATGAACGGCGCTGGATAGTGCGCACCGAGCGACCATTCCGAGTAGCGCCACGAGAGCAGGTGCTGCGCGAGCAGCGGCCCGGCGATCAAGAGCCAGCGCGGGCGGAGCAGCGGCAGCAGCAAAAACGGCACGAGCAGCGCGGGGAGGAGATTGCCCTGGGTCAGCGAGACGTGCAGCGCGTGGAGGACACGCGACGGCTCGGTGAAAAACTTCACGATGATGTCGCCGCCCGACTTTCCGAGATGGCCGTAAAGCTGGAGGTAATCGACGTTGCCCGCGTTCAGCGCGGGGCTGATGACCTTTCCGCAAATGAGCAGCCACGCGGCGGCGACGCCCAGCGGTAGAAGGTTCCAGCGCCGCACCCACACGCGTCCGCGTTTCCAATCCAGCACCGTCCATACCGCGCAGAACGCGACCAGCAGCAGCGCCATGTTTTCTTTCACGCTCAAGACCGCGATAAACCACAGCCAGAACCGGCCGCGCGTTTCCGCCAGCCGCGCCTCGATGAGCAGGAGCAGCAGCGGTGCGGCCAGCGCCTCGGGGTGGAACTCGTAAATGCCGATGCTCATCGTCGCAGGCGTGAGCACGGTCGCGAGCGCGAGGCAGATGGCGGCGGGCCGCTCCAGATCGAGCCGCCGCGTGATGCGCCAGGCGGTGAAAGGCATAGTGGCAAAGGCCAGCGTCTGCACCGCGACGAAAGTCATCGGATGCGGGAAAATCGCGAAAAGCGGCGCGATGAGAAAGACGATGGGCTCGGCGTGATTGCCCATGAGCGGGACGTTCAGCAGCGAGACCGTCCACTTTCCGCGCAGCGCCAGCCACAGCGCCTGCACGTAAAAGGCGAGGTCGAAGGTGCCGTACTGGAACGTCCACCACTGCCACCACGAAACGAGGAACACGAGGCCCGCAAACAGCCCCGCGCCCCAGACGATCGCGCGCGGAGTTTTGGAGGTGTCGGTGGGCATCGTTCTGGCTGATAGCGAGGGCCGATGGAAAAGACAACGCCGCCCATGAACCGCAGCGCGCCGCTCGATGCACTGCGCGCGCTGGCGGTGCTGCTCGTGCTCGGCCGGCATTTTCCCGAGAGCGCGCCGGGCGGTGCGCCTTTGCCCGCGTGGCTGGGGCTGTGGCAGCGCGGCGGCTGGATCGGCGTTGATCTGTTTTTCGTCCTCAGCGGGTTTCTCGTGTCGGGGCTGCTGTTCCGCGAATACCGGCGGTTTGGCGAAATCCGCTACGGGCATTTCCTCGCGCGGCGCGGCTTCAAAATCTATCCGGCGTTCTACTTCATGTTCGGCGCGGTGCTGCTTTTCGCGGCGCACGCGGGCCGCGCGTTCGTCGGCTGGCCGGTGGTTTTGTCGGAGGCATTCTTCGTGCAGAACTACGGCCCGGCGCTTTTTCCGCACACCTGGTCGCTGGCGGTGGAAGAGCATTTCTACCTGCTGCTGCCGGTGCTGCTGCTCGCGGTGCGCGGGGAAAAATGCGCGCCGTTCGCGCGGCTGCCGCGGCTGTTCCTCGCTGTCGCCGTGCTCGCGCTGGCGGCGCGCATCGCCACGGCGCAGATGCTCGATTTCCGGCTGAAGACGGCGCTCTTTCCGACCCATCTGCGCCTCGACTCGCTACTCTTCGGCGTGCTGCTTTCATGGGCCGTGCATTTCGCGCCGACGGCGCTGGAGCAAGCGTGGCAGCGCTTCCGCTGGCCGCTCGCTGCCGCCGCGGTGGCGCTGGCGGTGCCGGCGTTTGTGTTTGAAATCGGAACCGGCTGGTATCTGCACACCGTCGGGGTGACGGGCTTCTACCTCGCGAGCGGTGTGCTGCTGCTTTTCGCGCTGCGGTGGAAAACGGCGGGGCGGCCCCTCGCCTTCATCGGCGCATACTCGTACTCGATTTACCTCTGGCACATCCCCGTGCGCTTTTTCGGCCTCGGCTGGCTGCCGCGCGAAGCCGCGCCGCTCACTCGCGCCGCCGCGTATCTCTCGCTGAGCATCGTCACCGGCATCGCTGCCGCATGGCTCGTCGAGCGGCCCTTCCTCGCGCTGCGCGACCGCCTTTTTCCCACGCGCAGCCAGCCCGTTTCGTAACCTCGCGTTTTTTGTTCTCGGCGCGTGCGGGGGACCTGCTACCGCTCAACCCATGAGCGCCGAAGCCGACCTGCTGAAAGAAGTCCCGCTGTTTCATCTCCTCGATGACCACGAACGCGCCGAGCTGGCCGCGCAGCTCGATGTCGTCCACTTCGCCGCCGGCCAATCCGTTTACAACTACGGCGATCCCGGCGACGCCATTTTCGTCATCAGCTCGGGCGAGGCCGAGGTCTTTTTCAAAAACGACACGGGCGAGCGCATCGTCCTCGAAATCGCCACGCGCGGCGATTTTTTCGGCGAGCTCTCGATGCTCGACCACGGCACGCGCAGCGCCTCCGTGGTGGCCACCCAGGATACCGACGCGCTCCGGCTGGACCGCGGGGATTTGGAAAAATTCCTCCAGCTCCGTCCGCAGGCGGCGATGGATTTGCTCGCCGCGATGGGCCGCCGCCATCGCGCCACCGTCGAGCGGCTGCGCCACACCGCCACGCGCAATGTGAACGACGAGTCCGAGGACAAGCGCACGTCGGTGCAGAAGGCCGCGGACTGGATCGCGGGATTCAGCGGGAGCATTCCGTTCCTGCTCATTCACGTTGGGGTTTTCGGCCTGTGGATCGTCTGGAACCACTTCCCATCCGTGGCCTTCGATCCGTATCCGTTCAACTTCCTGACGATGTGCGTCTCGCTCGAGGCGATTTTTCTCTCCGTCTTCGTCCTCCTCAGCCAGAACCGGCAGGCGGCCAAAGACCGCATCCACGCGGACATCGAGTACGACATCAATTTGAAAGCCGAACTCGAAATCGCGCAGCTCCACGAAAAGCTCGACCGCCTCACCGGCGATGTCCTTACGCGGCTGGAGCAGGTCCACAAGCTCATGCCCAAAAACACCGATCTCGAAATCGCCGAGATGGAGATTCGCGGGCTGCGCGATCTGACCAAGGACAAGTAGCGGCCCTGGGTTCGGCGGCTGCGCTGTTCGCGAGCGGCCTAGAAAAAGAACGGAATCTCGAGCTTCTTGAACTCGGCCTTTTGCTCGCCGAGCCATTTGTCACCGAGCTTTTCAAAGCCGCCCTTTGTGCGGTAGTCGGCGAGGAAGGCGTTCACTTTGGCGCGGAGTTCACCGTTGCCTTTTTGCAGGCCGATGGCCCAGCTCTCGCGCTGAAACGGGGCGAGGATGGCGCGGGTGGTGTCGGGGTTTTTGCGCCAGTTTTTGAAGGTGGACATCTGGTCGTAAATGAACGCCTCGGCTTTGCCCTGCACGACTTCGAGGACGCAGGCGTTTTCGTTGTCGAGGACGAGCGGGCGGGCGGCTTTCAGTTCGCGCAGCGCGTAGAGATGGCCGGTGGTGCCTTTCTTCACGGCGATGCGGTGGCCGGCTTTGTCGGCGTCCGCGATGGTCTGAATGTCGCTCTTCGCGGCGACGAGGAGGCAGAGGCCGGTCTGCAAATAGGGCTCGGAAAAATTCACCGATTGCGCACGCTCGGGGGTGGCGGTCATGGAGGAAATAATAAGGTCGATCTTGCCGGTTTTCAGCGCGGGGATGAGGCCGTCGAACGGGAGGTTTTGGATTTCCACGGCCCGTCCGAGCTGCTCGCCGAGCGCCCGCGCGAGATCGACGCTGACGCCCGCTGGCTCCCCTTTTTCATCGCGCATTTCAAACGGCGGATAGGCCAGTTCCATGCCGACGAGGAGCTTCTTTTCCTCTGCCAGAGAGGGTCGCTGGGCGATTATGAACAGGGCGAGAAAAAGGGCGGCGGTGGTTTTCACGAGCGCGAATCTAGGCCGCGTGGAAACGCTGCCAAGCGGCGAAATGGAACCGCCGCCGGGGCCGCGCACGATACTTTCACCGGCGGAAAATTCATTGAATGAATCCGCATCCATTCAGTCCGAAGCTATTACCGCCATGAAACTCAAAGCCCTTCTTTTTCTCGTCCTCGCCGCGGTGCTCCCGCTGGCCGCTCCGCAAACCGCGCAGGCCCACGCGGATGTTTCGTTCGACTATTTCTACGACGCCCTGCTGCCCTACGGCGAGTGGATCGAGGTCGAAGGCCACGGTCTCTGCTGGCGGCCCGTGGATGTCGGCGCGGACTGGGTGCCGTACGCAGACGGCTACTGGGCTTTCACGGACGCGGGCTGGACGTGGGTGGGCTACGAGGAGTTTGCGGGCATCGTCTATCATTACGGGCGCTGGCTGCATGTGGAGGACGAGGGCTGGTGCTGGGTGCCGGATTACGAGTGGGGGCCGGGCTGGGTCTCGTGGCGTAACAGCGACGACTACATCGGCTGGGCGCCGCTGCCGCCGCGCGCCTACTGGCAGCCGGAGATCGGCATCAGCACTTGGGTGGACACTGTGTGCGACACAGGCCCGGCGTTTTACAGCTTCTGCCGCGTGCGCGATTTCGGAGCGCCGGTGCTCCGCCCGGTCATCATCAACCGCACGCGCAATGTGGTCATCATCCGCAACACGGTGAACATCACCAACATCACTTACAACAGCTACGGCGACTCGCCGGTGATCTACAATGGCGGGCCGAGCTACGCCTTCATCAGCAGCCGGTGCGAGCGTCCCATTCCGACTTTGAAACTGGTGCGCCGCACGCATTTCGACACGCCGGATTTCCACGGCGGGCCGGGCCGCTGGTCGCCGAATGCGCGCACCGTGGGCAACCAGCTATTCGTCAATGCGCCGAACGTTGCACCGCCGGAGCGCCCCGCGTTTTTCCATGACAAAGTGCAGAAAACTTTCGCCGCGGACAAGGTGACGAACGGCTGGGCTGGCGTGAAGGACGCGAAGGTGCGCGATGATTTGCGCGGGCGTTTTCAGCGCGAAACGAAAGGGCTCACGCCGTACACCGCGCCGGCGAAGGCGGTGGCGGTGGCGGACTTGAAAGTGGTGCCCGCGCAGGCCGATGCGAACGCGGTGCCGCCGGGCCTGACGGGCCGCGGGCCGCGGGGCAAAGGCGACCGGCAGCCGCCGGTCATCACGGACGCTCCGGTCGCGCCGGGGCAGCCGGCCAACGTCGTTGCCGAGCCGGTCAAGCCGATGAAAGAAGGCACCGTGACGGGCCAGCCGGGTGTGGTTTCAACCGAGCCAAAACCGCCCGTCGATGCGCGCGGTGCGGGAAAATTGGAACGCGGGAAAAACGGCGGCGTGCAGGTGCCGCCGGCGGTGACGGGTGCGCCGCTGCAGCCTTTCAATCCCGGTGGCGATGGCAAACCGCCGCGCAAGGAACAAGGCGTGCCGGTCGTGCCAAACGCGGTCAAGCCCGTCGTGCCGGATGCGCCGGTGGTGATCGAGCCGCGCGAGGGGCGCGGGCTGAAGCCGATGAAAGATGCGCCCGTTGGCGGCTTTCATCCGAGCGGCGGAGCGCCAGTAATCAGTGGCGACACCAAGCCGGCGAAGGTCATCGAGCCCGCGCTGGGTGCCGATCCTGCCGCCGCGCAGGCCGCCGCCGAAGCGGCCAGAGCCGCGCGCGAGCAGGCCGCGCGGCAGCAAAAAATGGACGCGGAAAAACTGCGCGCGGCGCAGGGCGATTTGGAAAAAGTCAAAGGCGACCAGGAGCGGATGGCACGGCAGCGCGAGGCCGATGCGGCGGCCACTGCGGCTCGTGAAAAACAGCAGGCCGATGCCGCCACGAGCGAGCGGACAAAAATGCAGCAGCAGAAAATGGAACTCGAAAAAACGCGCGGCGCGCAGGGCGAGGCCGACAAGCTGCGCATCGAACAGGAGCGCGCCCTCCGCCAGCGGGAGGCCGACGCCAAAGCCGCCGCC
>JANXWQ010000244.1 GCA_025351065.1 Chthoniobacter sp.
CGGAGCGGCGCTTCCTCTACGGCGCCGAACCGGGCATCCGCAACGACCTGCAGTACGGCGGCCGCGGCGTGCTCGTTTTCGACATTGCGGACGGGCACAAATTCGTGCGGCGCATCGCCTCCTCGGGCCTCGACGAAAAGGGCCGGCCCGACACCGTGAAGGGCGTCTGCGCGAGCGTGGCGCTGCAGCGGCTTTTTGTCAGCATCGGGCCGTGCAGCGGGGCCGTGCGGCCTTCACCGTCAATGGCCGCCAGACGCTGGCCTACGCCTGTCGCCCGCCACGGCTGCCCCAGCCACCGCATCGGCCTCACGCCGGATGAAAAGGAGATGTGGGTCTGCGCCGCCGCCGACCGCCGCATGCATGTCTTCGACGCCACGGCCACGCCGCCGCGGCGGGTCGCGAGCATCGCCCTGCGCGAGGAGCCCGCACGCCGCAAATTGAACATGGATTAGCCCACACACTTGCTGTGCTTCGAGGTGTAATTTTGGGAATCTTGCTGGCGTTGTTCGTTCCCGGCGAAATCATCAGTCGCAGGATTGCGGCAAACAAAAACGCCTAACCCCGCACTGCCGAGTCGCCTTTTCGCGCAGCGCGATACCACTCGACAAACTTCGGGATTCCTTCCGCGATCTTAGTATGGGGGTCATAACCTAGCAGCGCGCGCGCTTTGCCAATGTCCGCATAGGTCAGGGGTACGTCGCCGGGTTGCTCGGGCATTTGTTTGATGACGGCTTTTTTCCCGAGGGACTGCTCGATGTTAGTAATAAGTTCGCTGAGGGTGGTGGTCTGGCTTTCGCCGAGGTTGAAGACATCGCAGAGCGCGCCGTCGTAGGTGAGGCAGGCGGTCATGCCTTGGAGGATGTCGTCGACGTAGGTGTAGTCGCGGCGGGTGGAGCCGTCGCCGAACTGCTGGATGGGGCGGCCTTCGTCTATCGCTTTGGTAAAGGAATGGATGGCTAAGTCGGGGCGCTGGCGCGGGCCATAGACGGTGAAGAAGCGCAGGGAGATGGTGCGCAGGCCGTAGAGGTGGGTGTAGTTCGAGCAAAACTGCTCGGTGGCCATTTTCGTGGCGGCGTAGGGGGAGATGGTCTGGTTGATGAGCATGTCTTCGCGGAAGGGCGCGGTTTTGATGACGCCATAGACAGACGAACTCGACGCGGAAACGACGCGCGGGACGGCGTGGAGGCGGGCGGCTTCGAGGATGTGCCAGGTGCCGGTGATATTTGTGTCGATGTAAAGGCGCGGCTCCTTGATCGAGGGGCGCACGCCGGCGCGGGCGGCGAGGTGGACGATGGCGTCCGGCTTTTCGCCGCCGACGACGCGCTCGACGGCGACCCAGTCGCGGAGGTCAGCCTCGTGGATGGGCGCGTGGGCGGCGAAGGCGGCGGTGTTGGCGCGCTTGATGGCGGGGTCGTAGAAGTCGTTGAAATCATCGAGGACGCTGACGGTGTGGCCGTTGGCGAGGAGTTTTTCGACGAAGTTGGAACCGATGAACCCGGCGCCGCCGGTGACGAGGACTTTCATCCGCGCACCGTAGGCGAGGCGCGAAAACGGGGGCAAGGGAAAGTTCCCCGGCGCACAGGGCGGACACTTTATTGGCGCGATTTGGGCAAAATGGTTGACACCGGAAAAGCCGAGTGAGAAGAACGGCTTCACTCTCATTTCCACTATGTCCGACGAACTCCCTCCTTCCTCCGCCACTGACGACGACGCTTCCAAGGCCGAGACGATCCGCATCACCCTGCCGCCGAAGCCGGATCAGCCGACGACGGTGAAGCGCGAGACGGTGCGCATCAATCTCCCCGGCAAGCCCGCGCTCACCACGCCGCCGCTCGGCAATGCGCCGAAAAAAGAGACCACCAAAATCGTCACCGGTGAAGCCACGCCTGCGCCCACCCCGGTCGCGCCCAGCGCCCCCGGCATCCCGAGTGCGCCGCCACCGCCGCCGCCGTCGGTCAGCAAGCCTTCCTACATGCCGCCGCCGCCGCGTCCGCCTTCGCAGGCCGGCATGCCACTGCCGCCCGCCAAGCCGATGAGCGGCGTGAACCCGCCGCCCAAGCCGCCCGGCCTCGGCGCGCGCCCCACCGTCCCGCTCAAGCCCGCGCCCGCCCCAACCGGTGCCGCCGCGCCCAGGGCTCCGCTGCCCGCCGGCAGCGGCATCCAGGCCGCGCCGGTGACGATGAAAGCCGCCGCGCCGAAAAAGGAAACCGCGCGCATCACTCTGCCGCCCGAAGGCAGCGGCGCAAAGCCCGCGATGCCCAAGGCCACGATCAAGATGCAGCAGACCCAGCCGCTGGTCAGCCGTTCGGCCCCCACGCTCACGCAGTCTTCGGCCATGACGCCAGCCCCGGTGGTTTCGACTTCGTCCGCCATGCAGGTCGAGGCCGGCCCGGACGGCCTGGTGAATGTCCTCGCCATCGTCGCGCTGATCGTCTCGCTGGTGTCGCTCGCTCTCGTCTTCCTCGCCTACCAGGCCACGTCCGTTTCCTAAACAAAAACCAGCCCCCCAGATTCATGTCCAATCCCAATGAAACCGCCGCCGACGGAACCGCCACCATCCTCAGCATCGTGCTGATGATCTTCGCCCTCGTCGGCCTCGCCCTCACCTTCCTCGCCTACCAAGCCACCTCGCTTTCTTAAAAAACCCCACTCATGGCCAGCCCGAATGTCCTCACCGTCACCGATGCCACCTTTGACGCCGAAGTCCTGAAATCCGACAAGCCCGTGCTCGTGGATTTTTGGGCGCCCTGGTGCGGGCCGTGCATCCAGCTCGGGCCGGTGATCGACCAAGTCGCCGACGCTACGGTGGGCAAAGCGAAAGTCGCCAAAGTGAACGTGGACGAGAGCCAGCAGACGGCGGCGAAATACCGCATCAATTCCATCCCCGCACTGCTCGTCTTCAAGGGCGGCGAATTGAAGGAACAGCTCAACACCCGCGCCAAAGGCGACATGGTCGCGAAGCTCGAGGCGCTCGCTTAACCAGCCCGCCCGCAGAAAATTTCACGCCGCGCTTTCGAGAGAAAGCGCGGCGTTTTTTTTGTGCGCGTGGGCGAGCTGTAGGGGAAGCTGCCAGCTTCCCCCTACAGCTTCGCCGGTTTCTTCATCTCGAAAGTCCCCTGACCGCCGGGCGGCGGTTGATACGCGTGCGCTCTCCGGCGGTTTCGTGGAACAAGCCGCCGGCCATTTTCCCCCGGTGCGGCTTACAGCTCCAGCTCCGGGTGCGCAGCGGCCTGGCCCCTGGCCTTCGGGGCTTTCTTGAAAGTCTCGTCCACCGCCACATTGCCGCTCGGTCTCTCGATGGCCACGCCGGCCATGAGCTGCTCCACGGTGCGGAGCTGGAGGCGCGGGTATTTCTGGCCGTTGAAAAGGCTCGTGTAACTGCCGGTGTTCGCCGCCCATTCGCGCATCGGCTTGGTCGGCTCTTCTATCGAGATGAGCACGCCGATGGCCGCGCCGGTCTTCGTCACCACGCTGTCGAGGTCGCGCACGTCCTTCACGCCCGTGCCGCCGCCTTTCACGGAGAAGACGATGGCCTGCGGCTTCTGCTTCGGGCCGGGGTGGTCGCGGAAGGGTGATCGTGAAAATAGCCCAGCGCTTCAGCGCTGGGAACAAAGGCAAATAAGGAACAAAGTCCCGCAGGGACGGCAGAATCATTCGCGCATTCCTCCATCCGCATCAAAACCGTGCTTCTTCAAGAATGCCGCAACCTCCTCTCGGAAACTCCGCCGCCGGTGATGTTCCTCCTGCGTGCGGATGTATTCCACCGTGTCATCCACGCCGGACACCGCGATGCTAAATGAGCCGAATCCCTCCTGCCACGCGAACCCATCGCGACGCAGATCGGGAAATGTCTCCCGCAGCCACTTCGACGAATTCCCTTTGATCAACTGCATCGCCTTCGACATCGCCAGCGTCGCCGGAATGCTCAGCAGCACATGCACATGATCCGCCACACCGCCGACCGCGAGCGCCTTCATCCCGTTCTCCCGCGCGATGCCGCCGAGGTAAGGCCACAGCCTTTCGCGAACCTCCGCCGTAAGCAAAGGGCGGCGCTCCTTCACGGAGAACACGCAATGCATGAGGCAGGAGTTGAAGGAGTGCATGGTTCTGCCGTCCCTGCGGGACTTTGTTGGTTTGTTGGGCGGGGAGACCCAGCGCTGAAGCGCTGGGCTATTCTCATAGGAAAATGGAACCGGCTCATGGTTTAGGCAAAGGCGGCGAATCTTTGGAGCAGAAGACGTGGTGCAAATGAGCAAACGTGGAGAAGGCGTTCGCTGCTTCATCAACAGCACAGCGAATGTCCTTCTCTTTCACTACGTAAGTGGCTGCAGGAAGACCGTGAGCCAGACCGTTGCGCTTGTC
>JANXWQ010000421.1 GCA_025351065.1 Chthoniobacter sp.
TGTAGATCGCGGATTCGATGCGGTCGCCGGCCACGGCGTAGGCGACTTCCATCAGCTCGTCCTTCACGGTGAAGAGCGTGACCTGACGTTTGGCCTTGCCCACGCGGGCGGCGAGGTCGATCTGATGGAAGTCGCCTACGCCGTGGCCGGCGACCGCATCGAATCCGCGATCTACAACAAGAGCAAAGTCGCCCGGCAGAAAGCCATCGCGGCGCTCAAGGAAGAAGTCACCGCAGCCATCACCGCGAAGTTTCCCGAGGCCTCGAAATTCGAAGTTAGCCAGGCTTTCGACTACCTCCAGAAAAAGGCGTTCCGCGTCTCCATTCTCGACAAGGGCAGCCGCTGCGACGGACGCAGCGCCGACGAGATCCGCGACCTCAGCGGCGAAGTCGGTCTGCTCCCGCGCTCCCACGGCTCCGCGCTTTTCCAGCGCGGCGAAACGCAGGCCGTGGCGCTCGTCACGCTCGCGCCTTCCGACGAAGCCCAGGACCTCGACGGCTACACCGGCGGCGAGAAATCCAAGCGCTTCATCCTGCACTACAACTTCCCGCCGTTCTCCGTCGGTGAAACCGGCCGCACCGGTTCGCCCGGACGCCGCGAGATCGGCCACGGCGCTCTCGCCGAGCGCTCGGTCGCGCCCGTCCTCCCGAGCGTGCAGGATTTCCCGTACGCCGTCCGCGTTTCGTCTGAAGTCATGGAGTCCAACGGCTCCACCTCGATGGCCTCCGTCTGCTCCGGCGTCCTCGCCCTGCTCGACGCTGGCGTGCCGCTGAAGAAAAGCGTCGCCGGCATCTCGTGCGGCCTCGTCACCGAGTTCAGCGAAGGCGGCCACCTCGAGCGCTACACCATGCTCACCGACATCATCGGCAGCGAAGATCACTTCGGCGATATGGACTTCAAACTCTGCGGCACCGACACCGGTGTCACCGGTTTCCAGCTCGACCTCAAGCTCCCCGGCATCTCGCTGAAGCTCATGGAAGAAGCCGTCTATCGCACCCGCGACGCGCGCATGAAAGTGCTCGCCGTCATGGACGCCGTCATCGCCGCCCCGCGCGCCCAGATGAGCCAGTACGCCCCGCGCATCGAGACCATCCGCATCCCCGTGGACAAGATCGGCCTCATCATCGGCCCCGGTGGCAAGACCATCAAAGGCATCGTCGCCGAGACCGGCGCGGAGATTAACATCGAGGACGACGGCAGCATCCACATCTACTCCTCGTCCGCCGACTCGCTCTCTCGCGCCAAGCAGATCATCGAAGGCATGACCAAGGACATCGAGATCGGCAGCGTCTATCAGGGCCGCATCGTCACGATCAAAGAGTTCGGCTGCTTCGTGGAAGTTATGCCCGGCAAGGACGGCATGGTCCATATCAGCGAGCTGGCGGACTTCCGCGTGAACCGCGTCGAGGACATCCTCAAAGTCGGCGACCTCATCTGGGTCAAGTGCATTGGCGTCGATGAAAAAGGCCGCATCAAACTCAGCCGTCGGGCCGCCATGCAAGAGCGTGGCGAAAGCATGGGCTCCGCGCCCGCCGCTTCCATGGAACGTGGCGACGGCGGCGGCGAACGCCGCGAATATCGTGGCGGCGGCGACGACCGCGGTGGCCGCGGCGGCGACCGTGGCGGACGCGGTGGAGATCGCGGCGGCGACCGTGGCCCGCGCCGCGAAGATCGTGGCAGCGAGCGCCGCGAACCGCGCGCCGCGGAAGCCGGTGGCGAGTCCCAAGCTCCCCGCCCGGCCTACCCCGAGTACCGCCCCGGCGACAACGCCCCGCAGCAGTAACCCGCCGGGCACATTGCCCGTCGTTCAAATCACGAACCGCCGCTCCGCAAGGAGCGGCGGTTTTGTTTTTGGGCGGCTCGGTGGCTGGAAAACAACCCTGTCATCCTGAACGGAGTTCGCCGCGGACGCAGGCGGAGGCGAAACGCATTGAAAACCGAGTCCGCGATGTGCCTATGGGACGGCGGGGCAAATCGCTGACCGAAATTGGCGGAGGCGGCGGGAGAAAACGCGCGTCATCACCCAGCCGCCTCCGCCCGCAGTACAGTCAGCGGTTCTTCGCTCCGCCATTGTCGCAAAGCCTCCAAAGGCTGCGCTCAGAATGACGGCAGGGGTTTTTCCGACCGCTGCGCGCGGCGGCTGCACCGCGCAGCTTGCACCGCGGACGGCCCGTGCCTAATAACCCGCGCCTGCCCCTGCTTCTCGTCGTGTTGCGCAACTTCTACAAAATCCTCGCCGCTATTTTTCTCACCGCCCTCGTCGCGCCGGGCGCGCATGCGGCTGTGGTCATCAACGAAATTTACTTTCATCCGAAGGACAAAACATCGCCCTCCGAGTTTATCGAGCTTTTCAACTCCGGCACCGCCGAGGTGCCGCTTGGGGGCTGGAAATTCGACGACGGCGTGAAGTTCACTTTTCCCGCCGACGCGAAAATCGCGGCGGGCGGCTACCTCGTCATCGCGAAAGATTTGGAGGCTTTCAAAGCGGCGTTCGGCAAAGACGCGTTTGGCAAATGGAAGGGCAAACTCAAAAGCGGCGGCGAGTCTATCGAGCTGCGCGACGCGACCGGCGCGGTCGCGGATCATGTGAAGTACGACACCGGCTTTCCATGGCCCACCGCGGCGGACGGCGAAGGCTCGTCGCTCGAACTCGTGAACCCCGCGATGGATCACCTCGCCGGCAGTTCGTGGCGCAGCTCCGGCTTCACGCCGGGCAAAACCGAGCCCGGCAAGCCGACGCCCGGCGAAAAAAATTCCACCGCCGCTGATGTTCCGCCGCCAAGCATCAGCGCCATCGGCCACGCGCCCGTGCAGCCGAAAGGTGCCGAGCCGGTGCGGGTCGCGGCGCGCGTTGTCGCGCCGGGCGGGGTGAAGGCGGTGACGCTGCTCTATCAAATAGAGGAGCCGGGCAAATACCTCCGCAAGACCGACGAGGCTTTTGAAAAAACCTGGACGCCCGTGCCGATGCACGACGACGGCAAGGACGGCGACGTGAAGGCCGCCGACGGCGTTTTCACCGCCGTGCTCCCCGCCGCGCTCCAGCAACATCGCCGGCTCATCCGCTACCGCATTTCCGCCGAGGACGCGAAAAGCCAGACCGTCCGCGTGCCCTACGCCGACGACGCGTGCCCGAACTTCGCCTACTTCTGCTACACCGCGCCGCCGCCGTGGTCGGGCTTCCCCGGCAAGCCCGGAGAGGGCCAGCCGGTGACTTTCCCGAGCACGCTTTTCGCCACGCTGCCAGCCATGACCCTGCTCGGCGTGAAGGAGGACGTGGAGCAGAGCCAGTGGGACGGCGGGGCCAACAAGAAGAAGTTTTACGGTACGCTCGTCGCCGACGGAAAAGTGTACGACCACATCGAATTTCATAATCGCGGGCAGGCCAGCACGAATGTCTGCGGCAAAAACAAGTGGGGTTTCAAATTCAATCCGGCGCGCGATTTTCAACCTGCTGAAATGGCGAGCCACCCGCTGAAGCGCGGCATGGACAGCGTCTCGATGGACGCCTGCGCGAGCCCGTGGGTGCAGATCAATCGCGGCATGGCCGGGCTCGACGAGGCGCTGTCCTTTCGCGCGTATGAAATCGCGGGCGTGCCCAGTTCGCGCTGCCGCCATGTGCAGTTCCGCGTCATCGACGGCGCGGAGGAGCAGACGAAAGACCAGTACACCGGCGACCTCTGGGGGCTCTACCTGCTCGTCGAGGATCCCGACGGCGGCTTCCTCCACGAGCGCGACCTGCCCGACGGCAACCTCTACCGCATGGCCGGCGTGGCGGACAAAAAGCATCAGGCCGCGAAGCAGGACAAAGGCACCGGCGACGTGGACGGCTTCATGGGCAAAGTGCGTGGCGGCGCGGACGAAGCGTGGTGGCGCGCGAACGTGAACCTGCCGGACTACTACAGCTTTCACGCGATGAACCGGCTGCTCGCCAATGTGGATTTGCGCGAAAACGAAAATCACTACCTCTACCACGGCGGAGACAATCGCTGGACGCCGATCCCGTGGGACCTCGATATGATGTTCATCCCTAAGTCGCACCAGAGCGGCCGCATCGACCTCGCGCGCTGCCTCGACGTGCCGCCGCTGCGCAACGAGTACCGCAACCGCTGTCGCGAAATCCTCGACCTGTTTTGCGACGACGTGCGGCCGAACGGCGGACAGTTTTTTCAGCTCGTCGATGAATACGTCGCGATCATGCACCCCGCCGGTCAGCGCCTCGGCTGGCCCGAACTGGATCAATGCATTTGGAATTTCCACCCGCGCACGACGGACAAGGGCTCCTTTTACCGCAACCCTTCCACCCAATCCATGTCGGGCGGAGAGTTTCGGCGCACGCTGGCTTCGCCGGACTTCGCCGGATTTGCGAAATACATCGTGGACTTCGTCACTAGCCCCCGTCCTGCCAATGCCCCGTGGAAACTCAATGACGGCATCCCCGTCGGCTACGGCTACGGCTATCTCGTCGCCGATTCCGAATCCGCCGACCTCCCCGACCAGCCCACCATCACCTACACCGGCCTGCCCAGCTACGCGGCCAACGGGCTCGCCTTTGCGACCACCCCTTTCGCCTCGAAAAAAGGGACGCAGTTTGCCGCCGTGCAATGGCGGCTCGGGGAAGTCGCCGCGCCCGGCCTGCCCGGCTTCCAACCCGGCCAGCCGCGCCGCTACGAACTGGAGCCCGTCTTCATCACCGCCGACCTCGCGCCCTTCAACGCCGCGCTGCGCCTGCCCATCAACATCGCCAAGCCCGGCGCCACCTACCGCGCCCGCGTGCGCATGAAAGACAACACCGGCCGCTACAGCCGCTGGAGCGAGCCGCTGCAATTCACCGCCACGCCGCCCGCGGGTGCCGTGGTGAAACCGGGGACGTGAAAGCCCTCGCGCTGCTCCTCGCATTCGCGCTGTCCGCGACGGCGGTGCCCATCCGCTTTCGTACGGAAAAGCCCGGCTTCGTTTCGCTCAACGTCTATCGCCCCGACGGCACCCTCGCCCAACAGTTTCTCACCGGCGTTTCTTTCGCCGCGGGCGATCACGAAGCCGCATGGGACGCCGCTGCATTCCCGGGCGGCGAGTATTCATGGCGTGCTGTTTTCCACGAAGGACTCGCGTTGAAACAGCGCGGCACCATCGGCGATTTCGGCAGCGACCGCGGCGTGCCCAGCGCCGCCGCCGCGGACGCCACGCAGGTCTATCTCGGCTGGTCCATCGCTACCGCCGATGCCGATGCCGTCGTCGCCTGCGACTCCGCCGGCACCGTCCGCTGGAAGCACCGCCGCGGTGCGCTCTCCGGCTGCCGCGCGCTCGGCGCGGATGCCGGTACCGTCTTCGTCCTCGGCGGCGAAGGCCCCGACGCGGAAGGCGGCGCACTTTACAAACTCAATGCCAAAGACGGCACGCCAATCCCGTGGCCCGACGGCCGCACCGAGATCAAGATTACTGCGCTCTGGCCCGCGGGCAGCACGGGCAAACCCGAACTCGCCGACTACATGGCGGTGAAAAACGGGCGCATCTATCTCAGTTTCACCGCCGGCGAATTCGTGTCCGTGCTCGACGCGCAAACGGGCCTGTATTTGCAAACCGTCGTCGGTGCACCGCCCGGCGCAGTCGATTCCGTCGCCACGAAAAGTGACACGCCCGACCAGCCCGGCACGCTCGCGGACGCGGACTTCGTCGTCACCGCGTTGAAGGGCGCGGTGCTCGGCAAACTCCTCCTCATGCACGACCCCATCTGGGTGCTCGTCAGCGACCTCACCCCGCTCGACCGCGACGAGCGCATCACCGCCTTGACCATGATCGGCGACGGCGCGAAGCACCACATGCACGACATCTTCACCGGCCTCGGTGCCCCGTTTCATCAAGTCCAGGCCCGCTCCGCGCTGGCCACCAAGGGCTTCACCTACGTCGCCGGAAAACCCGGCGGTCGCCCGCCGCTCGGCCCGTGGCAGCCCGACCAGATGAAGGCCATCCGCGCCCTCGCGCTCGACTCCACCGGCCAGCTCTGGGTCACGGAAGGCGACGCCGTCCCCCGCCGCATCAGCGTCTGGAGCACCGATGCCGCCGAAGGCCGCCTCGTCCGCGAATTCTTCGCACCACCCGATTCACCCGCCGCCGCGATCAACCCGCGCGACCCGTTGCTCATCTACGCGGGTGGTTGCGAGTGGCGCATCGACGCGAAAACCGGGCGTGCCGCGTGCCTCGGCGTCATCACCCGCGAACCCATCCGCGCCGCCCGGTTCGCTGTGGAAAAAGATCGCGTGCTCCTCGTCCTGACGCCCGCTGCGGCTGGTCCTAACTTGATCTTTGAGCGGGTCGGGGATGGCGACTACAAGCCGCTCTCGATGGCTGCGCCCGCTGCACCCGCCGCGAAATTCACGCTCGTCTCCACCGCCGATGGCACATGGCAATGCGTGCGCGACGGCTTTGTCCTTGGCCCGCTCCAGTCTGCCGCCGACGGCACGCCCGCGTTCACCGAAATTTCCGACGGCAAAGTCTTTCTCACCACCGGCCATCCGCGCATCACCGTCTCCGAACTCACTGGCCTGGAAACCGTGCAACCGCTCGCCAACGGCAAAGTGACGCTCCCGCGCTGACGTTTGCTTACGCCGCCCGCGCCTTCTCCGCGCGGAGTTGCCCGCAGCCCGCCGCCACGTCGATCCCGCGCCGCTGGCGCACCGTGCTTGGCAGCCCGCGCTCGCGCAGCACGCCCTGAAACTCCCGCGCCGCCGGGCTCGCGCTCGCGGTGCCGGCGAAGCCGTTCGTCGGATTCAGTGGGATGAGATTCACATGCGCACGTATGCCCGCGAGCAGGGCGGCGACTTGCTCGGCGTGCCGCGGCGAATCGTTGGCCCCGGCGATCAGCGTCCACTCGAAAAAAATCCGCCGACCGGTTTTTGCGCCGTACTCGCGGCAGGCGGCAATGAGTTCGTCCAGCGGCCAGCGCCGGCTTGCGGGCACCAGCGCCGCGCGTTCCGACGCATCCGCCGAGTGCAGGCTCACCGCGAGATTGAACGCCCGCCTTTCCTCCGCCAGCCGCAGAATCCCCGGCACCACACCCACCGTGCTGATCGTCACCCGCGACGGCGCGAGCGCCACGCCGCGGTCGTCGGTCAGGATTTCCAGCGCCGTCAGCACCGCGTCGTAATTGTGCAGCGGCTCGCCCATGCCCATCAGCACAAGGTTGCGCAGCCCCGCCGCGCCGCGCGCGCGCAGCGTGCGCTGGACGTGGAGCACCTGCGCCACGATCTCGCCCGCGCGGAGATGGCGGACAAAACCCATCTGCCCCGTCGCGCAAAACACGCAGCCCATCGCGCACCCCGCCTGCGTGCTCACGCACGCCGTGGTGCGCCCGGTGTAGCCCATCAGCACCGTCTCGATGGTCTGTCCGTCGGCGAGCCGCAGGAGAAACTTCCGCGTCAGTCCGTCGCTGCTCGCCGTGTCCGCCGCGACCGCCGGTTCATCGAGAAAATAGCGTCCGCCTTCGCCCGCGTGCTCCGCCACCCACCGCGCCAGCGGCGGAGAAAACTCCGCGCGCGCCGCGAGCGACAGCGCACCATCGCGCTGCACCGCCCGCCACAGCGCGCCTACATGCGCTGGACGCAACCCGTCCGCGACCAGCGCGCGATCGAGCGCGGGGAAGGTGAAATCGTGGAGCGAGGCAGGCATGCGCAGCGCGCGAAAGAACGCGAACCACGCGCGCCGCGCAACCGCGAAGCGAAGTGGCGCAGGCATCCTCGCATGTGGCAGTCCGCCGGGCATCCCGGCCCGG
>JANXWQ010000425.1 GCA_025351065.1 Chthoniobacter sp.
GGCAAGCACCGTTTTGATCGTGGTGGTCGTAGCGCGCAGGGTGCCATTGACGTAGAAATCAACGCTGGTGGCCGAGGCATTGATTTCGATGCCGAGGGAGTCGTATTGCCCAGGGGTCACCGCATCGGTTAGGTCGGCGGAAGTCTCCGTGCCGGCCCTGCGGCAGACGCCGCTCCAGTGGCCGGAGTTTTCGGCGTGCGTGTAGCGGAAAAAAACGCCATCGGTGCTTTCGCCGGCGTTGCTGTTGATGAAGCCGGCGCGGTAGGTGAATGGATCCGTCGCGTCGCTCAGCGCCACGACCGCCGCGCAGCTTTCCCAGTGCGCCGCGCCGCCGCCGAGCAGGATGGCCGAAAGATTCTGCAGGGCGTAAGCAGCGCGGCCCGTCGAGGTGGCGCCGGTGCTTTGCTGGATGACGCCGGGATGACCGGCGACCGGCGTGGTGTAGTTGGCATTGGTGCCGCCGCTGGTCACGCCGAGGAAGTCGCCCGTCCCCTGCACACTCGAGCACGGCAGATACCAGCTCTCGAAGGCCGAGCGGTCGCGCCGCCCGCCCTCGCTGATGGTGCCGAGCGCGGTCACATTGGCCGAGCCGGCCCACGTCGAAAGCGCGGTGTTTTCCACGCTGCCCAGCCCCACCTGGGCCCTGGTCAGCCCGGTCAGCGCGCGGCCATTGACCGCACCGAAGGTGCCTCCGCTGATGAGCGAGCCGCTGTGCGTGCCGGTGAAAGCCACGTTGGAGAGTTGAATGGTCACGCCCGCGCCGAGCGTGCCGCTGCCCGGCGTGCCGAGCGGGCCGCCCTGCACGACGATGACGCCCGCCGTGCCGCCGGTCAGCGCCACGCCGGAGAGCGTGAGCGCGTGGCCCGCCGCCACGGTGAGCCCGGCGTTCACCGTCGTCGCGCGGTTGAGCGCGATCGCGGTGTTGTCGAAGCCCGCCAGCAGCGCCCCCGCGCCCACGGTGCCGCTGCTGAGGATGTTCCACGACGGGCCGCAATACATGTTCCCATTGGTCGCCGCCTTGATCCACGTCGTGCCAGGGTTCCCGCCACCGCTGTCGGTCGGGCGAAAGCTGATACCCACGTTGATGCTGTTGCCCAAGCCCTCGAGGTTGATGGTGCCGTTGTTGGCCGCGTCCGCATCCACGGTGGTCGCGATGCCCAGCGGCACGGTGCCGGCGATGCTGGCCGTGCCGATGGTGAGCCGGGTGGCCCCGCCCGGCGAAACCGTGGTCGCGGTGTCATTGGAGTTGAAAACCGCCGTGCCGTAGCCCATCACGCCGCCGTTCAGCACGGTGAGCCCCGGCCCGATTTGCAGGCCGTTCTGCGCGCCGAAAAGCCAGTTCGTCCAAAGCGTCGGCGGGCTGCTATGGTCGGTGGCTTCGAGCACGATGCCCGTGCCCTGGTCGTTCACATTGGCGTTAGCCACGCGCAACAGCAGGTTCCCCTTGGTCGAGCCATACACGTCCGCATTGCCCTGAATGATAGCCTGCGCCGCGTTGGTCAGTCCGGCGAAAGCGTGGGTGAGCCCGCTCTGCGCCGTGCCGCCGGGCACGGTGGCGTTGGTTTGGAAAGTCGTGGCGGTCTTGGCGGTGATGGTCATGCCGAAGAAGCTGTTGAAAGCAAAGTTGCCGCTGGTGTCGCTCTGCCCGGCCGCGCCATTCAGCCCGCACATGATGATTTTCTCGCCGACGACAAAAGTGTGCCCCGGCGCGGTGAAAGTGGCGGGCGTGCCCGCGGAAATCGCGGTGATCGCCACGGTCTTGCGCACCGCGTCGCTGAGCGTGAGCGTGTTGGCGAAGACCGGCGCGGAGGTGCTGCCGGTGGCGTTGCCAAAAACGGTGTAGGCGGGTTGCGCGGTGATGAAAGCGCCCGGGCCAAAGGGGCCGCCGGACGCCGCGAGCAGGCCCGGCGCGGAAGTCACACCGGCGGCGAGCGCCCCGCCGGTGAGCGTGCCCGCGGCGGCGGGCACGGTGATGGGGGCCGCGCCGGTGAAGTTGACCCCGTTTATCGTGTTGCCGGCGGCGAGGGCGGTGGCGGTGGCGGCGTTGCCGGTTAAGGGTCCAAAAATGCTGGCGAATGAAGCCGCGCCCGTCGAGTTGTCGATGCTCCAGCGCGCCGCGCCATTCAAGAATCCGCCAAGCGAATTCGCGCCAAAACTGAGCTGCACCGGCCCTGCGCCGGTTGAGTTATGGAGCAGAAAGCCGTAGCTCCAGGCGCCGGCGGTCAGGGCGGTGCCGCGAAAAATAGCGCCGACATCGGACTGCATCAGCAGTTGGCCCACAAAGTCGGGGGTCGCCTCGTCACGGGCATCATTATCTGCGACCACCCGGGTACCGTGCCCGCCCGCCACGGTATCGGTGGTGCCGAGGCCCGCCAGCGTGGTGGGCACGCCGGTCAGGTCGAGCACGGTCTTGGGCAGACTGGCGGGCGGCTTGACGTGGTTGATGTTGGTGACCGGCGGCGCGGGTTTCTGCGCCGCTGCGCTGAGCGCGGCGAGCAGGAGGATGAAGGCAAGAATGGGGCGGATGGCTTTCATAAAAAATCACGAGCTTCGAAGGCGGAGCGCAGCAGGGCCACGGGCACGGCGGGGGAGGGAACGGGGGAACGGGAACAAACGGGAACGGGGGAATGGGGTCAGCTTTAGAATCGAGAATTACGCTCATTCGTCCCGGACTTTCTCCAGCTTTCTCAGCAAATCCGGCGGGGCGGTTCGCGCGCATTGGTTCACGCGACTTACG
>JANXWQ010000431.1 GCA_025351065.1 Chthoniobacter sp.
CACCGACAGCTTCGTGCCCTACTGGAGCAGCCACCTCGACGACGCGCAGAGCGAACTCATCGTCCCCTCCAGACACAGCGCGCACCAGAATGCGAAGGCCATCGAGGAAGTGCGGAGGATCCTGCGCGAGCACCGATAGCCGCTTTTGGCGTTCATGCGCAGGCCCACCGGGCAGGCGAGCGGAGGCTCGCCGGACTGGACAGTTTCGTCACAATGCCGCTTGACATTCCTGCGCCCCAAGCGCCGGTTTGCGGCAGTTCTATGCGTCACAGACAGACAGTTCACACGAGGTGGAACGCGACGAAGGCTTTCGTGCTGGCGGCAATCTGCACCGTGCTGTGGAGCGCATGCGACAAGCCGGGGCCGGGCCGCGGAGGCGCGAGCGCAGAAAAAATCCCACCGCCACCTCCGAGCATTGTTTCCGGGCTGCCCGGCGATCACGAGGCGGCAAACGGAAGGCTGGTCGCGGCCGATCTCCGGCACGGCTCGGGCGCGGAGATTCTCGCGGTGCGCCGCTCATGGGCGGGGACGGACACGTCGAACACGCATTTCGGCCCCGGCTGGGCGGACGTGAATTCCGTGCGACTCACGCAGGTGGATAAGGAGGTGGTGCTCATCTGACGCGGGGGCTGCGGGTGGCGCACGGCAGTGCGGAATGGCGAGACTTTCGCCGGGGACGACGGGGAAAAAATCGAGCGCACTGCGAACGGATGGATCGCGCGGATGCCGCACGGACTCGTGCTGTCGTTCGATGCGGACGGGCGGCTCCTGTCGGAAAAGCCGCAGACCGGCGCGGCGTGCAATTACGGCTACGATGCGCGCGGGCGGCTCGTCTCCGTCGGCACCAGGCCGGACAATTCGCTGGCCTACCAATACGGCGCGGACGGACGGCGCGTGGCGAGCGTGAGCGGGCCGGAGGGGCTGCGGCTCGACTATCGCTATGATGAAAAAGGCCGGCTCGCGGGCGTGACGAATTCGCGGAAGATCAGGATCGAATACCGTTACGCGGATGACGGCGCGCTGGTTTCGGCAAAGGATCATTTCGGCAATGAGCTTGCCGTGACTGCGGCGGAGCGTCCGCGGCCCACGCCAGTCCAGGCCGCGCCGGGGATTGAGGCAGCGGAGGCGGTGAAAGCAAAGTATGCGTTCGACGACAAGGGACGTCTAAAGTCGGTCGCCAATGGCGCCAATCGCACCGGGCCGAAATCCTACGAATACGATGACGCCGGACGCATGTCGGTGGTGGCGACGCCAGCGGGACGCGCGGGCTGCACCTACGACGCATTTGGACGCATCGCAGTCTCGCAGCAGCCGGACGGAACGGCGGCGCACTTCGAATACAACAGCCTCGATCTGCCGACGCTGATCGCGAAGTCGGACGGCACCGCCGAAAAATTTCTCTACGACGAATACGGGCGGCTGCTCCGCGACGAACGCTCGGCGGGCGACTGGGTGGAATTTTCCTACGATGCCGCGGGGCGCATCGGAACGAAGCGATCGGCCCCAGCGATCGAGGAGCACTACACTTACGACAATGCGGATCGCATCGTCCGCATCAAGTACTCCAGTGGGCGTGAGGTGACATTTGACTACAATCCCTCGGGCCGGCTGCAGAGCGAGACGTGGTCGTCCGGCGAGACGCGGAGCTGGCGCTACAATGCCGAGGGCACGCTGGTGGAATTTGTGGACGCGAACGGATTGCGGACGACGTATTTTTACGACGCGCAGGGACGGCGCACGGCGCAGGAGGACAGCATCCACGGGAAGGTGTCCGTGAGCCATCCGTCCGCGAGTGTGACGGCCATCGAGAGCGCGGCGCTCGGCAGTTCGAGCAGCGTAAGCACCGCGCAGGGGCAGCCGCTGGCCAGCACGGGGCCGGACGGGCGCAGGACTGTTTTCCGGTACGACGCGGGCGGTCGGTTGCAGAGCGTGATTCCGCCGTCCGGCTTCGCGTGGCGGTACGAGCATGACGCGGAGCGGCGGCTCGCGGCGATCCTCTCGCCGGGCGGGATGAAAACGCAAATCGCACGCGATGCGGCGGGGCGGCCCCTCACGGTCACGCGTGGCGGCGCGGCGTGGCGGCAGTACCGCTACGACGCCGCGGGACGACTGCTGCAGGAATTTTCGGCGGCAGGCCCGGCGGCGACTCACAAATATGACGCGGGCGGCGGACGGATCGAGACGGAGCTTCCGGGCGGAAAAGTCGCCTACACTTCCGATGCGAGCGGCCTGCACACGACGCTCAAGTCCGAGAGCTGGCAGATCGAGGAATACTTCCACGGCGACGGCACGCTCGCGCGGCGCATTTACGAGCCGGCGAAGATGGATCTGAAATTGCCGCGCGACGCGCATGGCCGGCCCGCAGGCGTCGAACTGAACGAACTCAAGAGCGCATACATCTACAATGCGCGCGGTCAGGTCTCGCGGATCGATCTTCCGGGCGGCGCGGCGATCACGCTGGCATACGACGAGGCGGGACGCGCAACTTCGCTGGATCTCGGCAGCGCCGCTGCGGTGAAGATCGCCTACGATCAGGCGGATCGCATCGTGGCGATCGAGGCGAAGCAGCCGGCGGGCAATGCGATTTTCAGCGAGCGCTGTTCGTACGATGCGGCGGGGAACGTCGCGCAGCGAACCGTGGATTCGGGTTCGCCGCTGAAATACGGATACGATGCGGCAAACCAACTGACGAAGATTGATTTGGGAAAACAGACCCACACGCTGGATTACGACATTGACGGGAATCTCGCGTGCCGCACGACGGATGGTAAGGTCCGGCGCTGGGTGCTCGACAAGCTGGGACGTCCGGTGCAGCAGGGTGCGACCGCGTTTGCGTGGGATGCCGCGGGCAATCTTGCGCGGGCGCAATCGGCATTCAGCAGGATCGATAATGAATTCGACGCCGCAGGCCGGCTCGTGCGGCGCAGCGACGGCAAGGACACTTGGACATTTGGCTATCTGCCGGCTGGCGACCGACTGTGGATGCAGGCACCCGCGGGAAAACGCTGGTATGCGTATCTGCGGGACCGGCTCGCGGGTTTCCGCGACGCGCAGAACACCACATGGCTCGTCGTCTGCCTGCCGGGCACGGATCATCCGCTGGCGATGTGTGGCTCGGATGGCCGGACCTTTTTCTTCATCCCAGATCGGATGGGCTCGACGCGGCGACTGCTCGACACGAAAGGCGCGGTGGTGACGAGCGTGAATTTCACGCCGTATGGAAACATAGACGCCTCGTCCGGCACCGTGCGCTTTGCCATGTTCGCGGGGATGCTGCGCGACGACACCGGTCTCTTTTACGCACGGCAGCGCTACTACGATCCGCAGTTGCAGCGCTTCATCAGCATGGATCCGCTCCTCGGCACGCCGGGCGTCCCGGCGTCGCACAATGCCTACACCTACGCCGCCAATAATCCGCTGCGCTACCGCGATCCGCAGGGCGCGGCATATTGGGATGAGGTCGTGTATGAGAACTACCAGCACACCGAGTATATCAAGGACGCAGCGGGGAACATCCTGCACGATCCGATCACGAAGGAGGCATTGATTGACCGCACGAGCAAGGTCGTGGCGGGCGCGAAAAACAATGCCTACGACATGCTCACCCACGGCGAGAAAGCCG
The DNA here is from genome assembly GCA_025351065.1 of Chthoniobacter sp. Classification (GTDB taxonomy): domain Bacteria; phylum Verrucomicrobiota; class Verrucomicrobiia; order Chthoniobacterales; family Chthoniobacteraceae; genus Chthoniobacter. The sequence continues at coordinate 3,623 of JANXWQ010000431.1, forward strand.
CGGTGCGCGAGGCGTACATGGCGCAGAAGGCCGCCGAGCGCGCGCTGCAAAATCCCGCGAGCACCGCCGAGCAGGTGCGCGCAGCGGCGGCGGCGGTGGCACAGCGCAACGCGGAACTCGCGAGGCTGAACGAGGTCGGCAAATTGCGCTACGGCCACTCGCTGATGAACTGGGCGGATCAAAGGGTGCCGGGCGTTTTGGCAAAGGAAAAGATGGCCGAGTATGCCGGGAAAATGCAGCAACTGGGCGTGGATCCGCTGGAGCATTATTCCGAGCAGGCGAGGGCCACGCTGGAGCAAAGCGAAAGGGCCGCAGCAGATGAGGCCGCACTTGCGGCGCGACGCGCATGGGGCGTCGGAAAGCGCAACACGGCACAGGTCGCGGGAGAAAAGGCCGCAGGGCAGACGGGCGCGGTGGCGGCGAAAGGAACCCAGCAGGTGGCGGCGGATGGCGCAGCAGCAGCGGCCCGCAGCCAGCAGCTCGAAAAGGCCCTCGCGAACAACGAGGCGATCGAGCTGAGCAAGGCTGAGGTCGAGGCGATCAAGCAGGCCGCTGCGGAAAGAGCCGCCGCACGCGGTGCGGCCGAGGGCGGCGGCATTTCCGCGGCACGGCTCGCGGAAATCGAGCGCGCCGCGGCGAACAATGAGGCGCTGATTTTGAGCAAGGCAGAAGCGGAGGCACTGAGAGCGCAGGGAAAGGCAGCGACCGACGCGGCAGCGAAGAGTGCCAAGAATGCGGCGGCGCGCGGCACCGGCGAGGCTGCGGGACACGCGGCGGAGGAGGCGGCGGAAGGGACGCTCGCATGGCTCGCGCGCGGTGCGAAAGGCACATTGCGCGTCGCCGCCCCCGTCCTGCAGGCGCTCGGCGCGGCGGCGGATATCTATCTCATTGCCGAGACGGACTATTACGCGGGCAAAATGTACGGCGCGGAGGGAGATGCGCTGAAGGCGAGGCTGCTCGCAAAGGAGATTCGCAAAAAGCTCGAGGAGGAAATACGCCGCATCGCCAAGGAGGAGCCGGGACGCCTGCTGCCGCTGCCGGATGGCCGCACGGTGGACCCGAACAATCCGCAGGACATTGACGAGGTGATCATCGGGATGAGCCAGAACCTCTGGAAAAAGAAAGGGCCATTCGACGGCCTCGTGAAGCCGAAGGAATCGGGCCCGGACGTGGCGAAAAATGATCCCGCGAAAACGAACGATGCGGACTCGGTGCCGCTGGAGGCTGCACTGGAAAAGGCGCGCGCCTTGATCCAGACCGGCTACACCGCCGAAAAGGCGGCGCGCGAAGCCGCAGCCGAAGTCGCGAAACAGGAGGCCGAGGCGCAGTCGCAGTTGCAGAGCGCGGTGACAGTCGCGGGCGTGCGCGCAGTCGGCGAAAGCAACGTCACCCAAGTGCCGGTGGCCGCGAATGACGTGAAGACGCAGACCGCGGCGGTCATTTCCCAGACGCAATCACTGCAGACGGCCTTGAGCATGCTGGCCGGCGCAGGCTCCCGCTGCGAGCAGGCGGCGACAAAAATATGCGGCATGGTGCCGCAAGCGGCGACGGCGACTGACGAGCAGATCAAGACGATGCGCGCGGATGCGGTCAATGAGCTCTCCGCCGCCAGCAGCATGCTCAACGATGCGCAGGCGAAGATTGACGGCGCAGGCGTCGCCACTGACCGACTCCGCACCAGCATCGGCGTGCTCGGCGGATTCAGCGCTTCGCTCACGATTTACAAAATGGGCAGCGGCATCGCCAGCGGCGTAGGCGTGACACCGGACGGCGCGCTCTCCGCGGCGAAGGCTGCCGCGAATGCCGCCGGAGCCGCGCGTGCAAAACTCACGCCGCTGCTCGATCAGATCCGCCCGATTCCGCAGCAGGTGAACGAAATCCTCGCGCCGTTCTCGTCGAATCCAAGCGCGGGCATCGTGACCGCCACAGCAGCCGGCCTCGGCAAGGGCATCGAGAGGCCCGGCTTGTTTGATTTTTCCGCGCTGCTCGCGGCAGCGTCGCCCGTACTCGACGCCGCTCTGGGCAGCCAGAAGACCGTCGAGCAGGCGATTGGGAATGTGGATATTGACGCGATCATCATCGCCGGGAATGAGGCGCTCAGAGTCGCCGACGAGCTGCGCGTGAATGCGAGCGCGCTCTCGACCGGCCCGGAACGCTATCAGGCACTCCAGCGCGCGACGCACTGTTTTGCAGAGATCAAATCCGCCACCGCGCCAGCGGTCGCGGTAACATCCACGAACCCGGGTGAAAAATCTCCGGGCCTGCCCGGCACGGAGACGGGCGCGATGATCGCGGGCGGAACGACTAGCGAAACAAGCACAGAGACTTCGCCCACATCACCCCCGCCGCCTCCTCCGCTCGGACCGACCTCGGGTGGCACGGCGAATGACGACGTGATCGTGCCGAATCTCGCCGTGTTCGACAGCGTCACGGAAATGAAGGCCGTCCTCGCGCACGCGGGGCTCACCGGCAGCTTCAGCGCAAAAGGCATACCCCCGAAGAAGGAGATGGAATTCAAATTTGCAGGACAGTCGCCCGCGCCCGACACGAAGGTGAAACGCGGCACGGTCGTCAGCATTTCCATTTATCAAAAATTGGACGACACGGCGGCTGCGATGCCGGGTGGCAAGGACACCATCCCCGACGTCTCCGGCCTGAGTCTCAATGCTGCGCAGGCCAGGCTGGCCTCGGCGGGCCTCGGCATCGGCGGAATCTCGGAGGGCGGGAAGGCGCCCGCGGAGGAAAAGGCGAACACGATCAAAGGCACCACGCCTGTCGCCGGCGAAAAAATCCCCGCAAACAAAACCGTGATGCTGATCAAGTGGGGCGCGTTCCAGGACAAGCCCACCAACCCGCCGCTTGCTCCGGGCAAGGATCCTTTGGGCGGCACTTGGACCGGCAATTACGCGCACTGGAAAGGCAAGGCCAGCTATGTCGCAGGCAGCTCGGCCACCAAAAGCGGCGCATTAGGCTTCAAATCAACCAAAACCGACAACCTCTCGGCGGGGGACTACGGATTCAGCATCCGCAAGCGGCCTGACGGCGGCTTCTATTACGTGATGAATGGATTTCCCCTTTTGGACGTGCAGGAAC
>JANXWQ010000463.1 GCA_025351065.1 Chthoniobacter sp.
ATGGCGGGATCGTCATCAGCCCCTCGATTTGCAGCCGCCCGAGCCCCAGCAACTCCTCCATTTCCGCGCGCAGTTTTTCCGGCGAAAAGCCAAACTTGCTCGCCTCGCCCGCCACATTCACCTCGAGCAGCACGCGCGGAAACATGCCCGCCTCATTCGCGATGCGGTCGCACTCGCGCGCCAACTCCAGCGAGTCGAGGCCGTGGAAAAGCTCGAAGCCCGCGGCGAGCGCATGTCGGATTTTGTTTTTCTGCAAATGCCCGATCAGGTGCCAGCGCGCGCGCCCCGGCAGCAGCGGGATTTTCGCCCGCGCCTCCTGCACGCGGTTTTCGCCAAAGAGCGTCTGCCCCGCGTCGAGCGCCTCGTGCAGCGTCTCGGGCGGATGGGTTTTCGATACCGCGACCAGTTCGATGTCCTCCGCGCGCCGGCCCGTGCGGTGGGCGGCTTCGGCGATCTTTGTGCGGACGGCGGCGAGGCGTTCAGCGATTTCGTTCATGGAATAGCGGGTAGTTTTTAACCACGGATTGCACGGATTACGCGAAATTTTTCGGAACGACCAATCCGTGAAATCCGTGAAATCCGCGGCCAGTCATTTCGCCGTCGGGCGAGGCGCAGTCCTTAGTGGAAATGATGTCGTTTGACACAGCTATAAGGCGACCTTACTTCATCTTTGTCTCCTGATGTATATCGATTCGTTCAAAGTCTTCTGCGATCTCGTCGAAACCGGCAGCTTTTCCAAGGCCGCGGTGGTCAACGGAGTCACCCAGAGCGCGGTCAGCCAGCAGATCCGCGCCATCGAAGACAAGTTCCAAGTGCGCCTCGTCGAGCGCGGCCAGCGGAACTTTGCGCTGACGGCGGAGGGCAGCGCCTTTCTGTCCGCAAGTCGCGAAATCCTCGATGTCTATAACAACCTCGGCCACCGCCTGCATGAGCTGCGCAACGTCGTGGCCGGCGAGTTGCGCCTCGCGTCCATCTACAGCATCGGGCTGCACGAGCTGCCTCCTTATTTGAAGGCTTTCCGCGAGAAATTCCCCGACGTGGAGCTGCATGTGGAATACCGCCGTTCGCAGCAGGTCTATGCGCAGGTCATGGACGGCGAGGTGGATCTCGGCCTCGTCGCCTATCCGGCGAAGCGCATCGGCTTGCAGATCGAGATTTTCAGCGAAGACCGCATGGTGCTCATCTGCCACCCGAACCACGCGTTCGCCCGCCGCCCGCGTGTGCGCATTGGGGAGTTGAATGGCGAAAAATTCATCGCCTTCGAGCCCGATCAGCCCACGCGCAAAGTCATTGACCGCTACCTGCGGGACCACGCCGTCGAGATCGAGCACGCCATGGAGTTTGACAACATCGAGACGGTGAAACGCGCGGTCGAGATCGAGGGCGGAGTCTCCATCGTGCCGGGCAACACCGTGCGACAGGAGGTGGAAAGCGGTGTGCTGTGCGCAGTGAAGATCGAAGGCCCCGAGATGTCGCGTCCGCTCGGCGTCATCACCAAACGCAACCGCGCCCGCTCGCCCGCGCTGAAGGAATTCACCGCGGCGTTGAAGGATGGGTTTGGGGTGAAGTGAGTCTAGGCTCGTTCGTGCCTGCCACGGGTCCAGTTTTCTTCGCCGCGAGGATTTTCGGGGAGACCTCTGAATCCCCGCAGGCCGAGATTTTCAGTTGTCATCAGGCACGCCTCCGGTAGTTTGCCGCCGAAAGAATTCAACCTATGAACGCACACCCCCAACCCCGCCTCCGCCCCCACGCCTTCACCCTCGTCGAGCTGCTCACCGTCATCGCCATCATCGCGATCCTCATGGGCCTGCTCTTCCCCGCCATCTCCCTCGTCAAGGAACAGGCCCGCAAAGCCGAGGCCAAGACCGCCTGCACCGCCATCGTCGCTGCGGTCAAGGCGTATAACACTGAGTATGGGAAGTATCCCGTGCTCGATAACAAACCCTCTGGAGATTTATGGTACGGCGACACCTCGGCTGGTGCGACCAAGGACAACAGCACGCTCTTCAACACCCTGCGGGCAAAGGGGGTGGCCGCAAGCGGTGCAGCGGACTACAATCCGCGCAAGATCATCTTTTTTGAAGGAAAAGACGCCAGCAACCCCACCGCGCCTAAAGGTGGCTTTGCGGCTACCGGCAGCAGTGGAATCATCGGTGCCTTCTACGATCCTTGGGGTAGCCAGTACAATGTGATCATTGATGCGGACTACGACAACGCAATCACCATCGTCCCGCACAAGGACTTCAAAGGTACAACGACCGGCCCGCAGACTGGTTGTGTCGCGTTCTCCTTGGGTAAAGACGGCATCGTCGGCAGCAGCGCCACCAGCGGGAACTACAAGAGCGGTTCCAATACGTCCGACGACATCCTTTCCTGGCAGTAACCGGTCGGCCCATGCGGGTGTAGTTCAATGGTAGAACGGCAGCTTCCCAAGCTGCATACGGGAGTTCGATTCTCCTCACCCGCTCTTTTTAAGCGGACTTTAGTAAGTGTTATGAGAGTTAATGGGCAATCTGCGGGACATAGGATTTCCCTACCATAGTTCGCGGAGATCACTTCCTTGCATTGCGGAAAAGGAAGGGCAACGGGACGCTTTGCCAGCACTAATCACACTTCTAGCGGTGCCTCACCCGTTAAGGTCCAACCTTATTTGTGCGCATCGTTACGCGGAGACATTCGCCGAACGCCGCCGCATCCTCGGTCTGCTGGCTGATGTCTGAAGACGCACGACAGGCACGGTGGAATCTTCCAAAAAAAGAGCCGGACTTTCGTCCGGCTCTCTTGGTGATGGCGGGGCTGTCGTTCCTGCTAGTAAGCCGCCTGCGCGCCTTTGAGATTCTTTTTCTGAATCCAAGGCATGAGCGCGCGGAGCTTGGCCCCGGTCTTTTCGATGGGGTGCTTTTCGCCGGCCTTGAGGAGGGCGTTGTATTTCTTGTAGCCGCCTTTGTATTCGTTGACCCAGTCCTTGGCTAACTTGCCGCTCTGGATGTCCTTGAGCGCGGCTTTCATGCGCTTCTTCACGCTGGCGTCGATGATCTTCGGGCCGACGCTCACGTCGCCCCACTTGGCCGTCTCGGAGATGGAGAAACGCATGCCGGCGATGCCTGCTTCGTTCATCAGATCGACGATGAGCTTCAGCTCGTGGAGGCACTCGAAGTAGGCCATCTCGGGCGCGTAGCCCGCCTCGGTCAGCACCTCGAAACCCGCCTGCACCAGCGCGCTCGCGCCGCCGCAGAGGACGGTCTGCTCGCCGAAAAGATCGGTCTCGGTTTCCTCCTTGAAGGTCGTCTCGATGACGCCGCCGCGCGTGCCGCCGATGCCTTTGGCCCAGGCGAGCGCGACCTTTTTGGCCTTCTTGCTCGG
>JANXWQ010000469.1 GCA_025351065.1 Chthoniobacter sp.
CGCGTCCGCCTCGCCGATGACCGCGAGATCATACCTTGGCTGCGCGACCTCCGCGCCCAGTGGATCGCCATGCGCCCGCACGAGCACACCCCGCTCGCCAGCGTGCAGGCGTGCAGCGAAGTCCGCGGCGGACGCCCACTCTTCGATAGCATCGTGGTCTTTGAAAACCACGAGCTGAACTCCACCCTCCGCGCCCTCGGCGGCGCGTGGGCGAGCCGCGAATTCCGCCTTTTCGAGCAGACCAATTTTCCCCTCACCCTTGCCGCCTACGCCGGCCCCGAACTGCTCCTCCGTCTCGAGTTCGACCGCACCCGCTTCGGCGACGAAACCATCGGCCGCCTGCTCGGTCACCTCGGTGTCATCCTCTCCGCCTGAAAATCCGCACGGCTGCCTGCGCGACGTGCCGCTGCTCACCGCCACCGAGGAGCAACAACTTCTTGTCGAATGGAACTCAGCAGTACTCACGCAAAGGCGCCAAGACGCAAAGACGGAACGCGCCGCTTCATCCCTTTGCGCCTTTGCGTCTTTGCGTGAAACCCTCCCCGAAATCTTCGCCGATCAAGCCGCCCGCACGCCCGACGCCATCGCCCTCACCTGCGAGGAAACCCATCTCACCTACCGCGAACTCGACGCCCGCGCCACCCAGCTCGCCACGCACCTGCGCGCCCTCGGCGTCGGGCCGGAGGTCATCGTCGGCCTCTGCATGGAACGCTCCGCCGAACTCATCATCGGCCTCCTCGCCATCCTCAAAGCCGGCGGCGCCTACCTCCCGCTCGACCTCGCCTACCCCGCCGCACGCATCGCCTTCATCCTCAAAGACGCGCGCGCCCCCGTGCTCCTCACCCAGCGCCACCTCACCGCCTCGCTCCCGCAAAACACCGCGCACATTCTGTGCATCGACGACCTCCCGTCCGACGCCGCTACGCTCTCCGCCCCGCCCACCACCGCCGACGCACTCGCCTACGTCATCTACACCTCCGGCTCCACCGGCCAGCCCAAAGGCTGCTGCATCACCCACCGCAACGTCGTCCGCCTTTTCACCAGCACCGACGCCTGGTTCCGCTTCGGCCCCGCCGACGTGTGGACCATGTTCCATTCCATCGCCTTCGACTTCTCCGTCTGGGAAATCTGGGGCGCGCTTTTGTATGGCGGGCGCGTCGTCATCGTCCCGCACCGCATCAGCCGCTCGCCCGAGCAATTCCACGAACTCCTCCGCCGCGAGCGCGTCACCGTCCTCAATCAAACGCCCTCCGCCTTCCGCCAGCTCATCGCCGCGGATGAAGCCGCCGTCCCACTCGAAAAACTGCGCCTCGTCATCTTCGGCGGCGAGGCGCTGGAACTCCAAAGCCTCCAACCGTGGTTCGACCGCCACGGCGACACCCAGCCGCAGCTCGTGAACATGTACGGCATCACCGAGACCACCGTGCATGTCACCTACCGCCCGCTCCGCGCTAGCGATGTCAGCGCGGGCAGCGTCATCGGCGTGCCCATCCCCGATTTGCAAATCTACGTCCTCGACGCCACGCAGCGCCCGCTGCCCATCGGCGTGCCCGGCGAGCTGTTCGTCGGCGGCGCCGGCGTTGCGCGCGGCTACCTCCGCCGCCCGGAACTCACCGGGCAGCGCTTCATTGCGAACCCGTTTCGCGCAGGGGAAAAACTCTATCGCACCGGCGACCTCGCCCGCTGGCTGCCGGAGCGCGACCTCGAGTATCTCGGCCGCATCGACCAGCAGGTAAAAATCCGCGGCTTCCGCATCGAGCTGGGCGAAATCGAATCCGTGCTCGTCCAGCACGAACGCGTGCGCGAGGCCGTGGTCATCGCGCGCGACGGCGGCGGCGGAGAAAAGCGGCTCGTCGCCTACCTCGTGCCCGCTGGCGAAATGCCCGCCGCCGAAACACTCCGCGCGCACCTGAAGGCCAAGCTGCCCGACTACATGGTGCCCGCCACCTTCGTCGCGCTCGCCCGGCTGCCGCTGACCAACAACGGCAAAATCGACACCCGCGGCCTGCCTGAGCCCGCACCCGCCCGCCCCGAACTCGCGTCCGCTTTCGCCGCACCCCGCACGCCCCCCGAGCAAGCCCTGGCGGGCATCTGGCGCGAGGTGCTGCGCCTCGACCACGTCGGCGTGCATGACAATTTTTTCGCCCTCGGCGGCGACTCCATCCTCAGCATCCAGATCATCACCCGCGCCCGCCAGGCCGGCCTCGCGCTTACCCCTCGGCATCTTTTTGAAAACCAAACCATCGCCGAACTCGCCGCCTTCGCCGCGCCAGAGCCGACCAATGACAGCGATCAAAACCCCGTCACCGGCCCCGCGCCGCTGACCCCGATCCAGCATTGGTTCTTCGAGCGCGAACTCGCGGAGATGCACCACTGGAATCAGGCCTTCATTTTCCAAACAACCGCGCCGCTCGACGGCGCCACGCTCGCGCTCGCCGCGCTCGCGGTGGAGCGGCATCACGACGCACTCCGGCTGCGCTTCCACCGCGGAGCAGCGGGCTGGGAGCAGACCTTTGCCGCCCCGCCGGAAACGGTCACCATCGCGCGCTGCACGCTCGCCGAAGCCGCCGCTGTGCAAGCCAGCATGAGCCTCGCCGACGGCCCGCTCTGGCGGCTCGCGCTCATCGGCGACGGCCGGCTGCTGATCGCCATTCATCATCTCGCCGTCGATGGCGTGTCGTGGCGCATCCTCCTCGAAGACCTCGCCACCGCCTACGCGCAACTCCGCGCCAGCCAGCCCGTGCAGCTCCCGGCAAAAACCACGTCCTTTCAAAAATGGGCCGGACAGCTCGACGCATACGCCAGCTCCACCGCGCCCAATGCCGAACTCGCGCACTGGCTCGCCGTCACCGGCCCCGCGCTGCCCGCCGATTTCGCGGGCGAAAACTCCGAGTCCTCTGCGCGCACCATCACCGTCGCGCTCGACGCCGACGAGACCGGCGCGCTGCTCCACGACGTGCCGCCCGTCTATCGTACCCAGATCAATGACGTGCTCCTCACCGCGCTCGCGCAGGCCGTTGGCGGCTCCGTGCTGCTCGATCTCGAAGGCCACGGCCGCGAAGACCTCGGCACCAGCGCCGACCTCTCGCGCACCGTCGGCTGGTTCACCACGATCTTTCCCGTGAGCTTGAAAACGGACGCCGCAGCTCCCGGCGGCGCGCTGAAGTCGGTCAAGGAACAGCTCCGCCAAATCCCCCGCCGCGGCCTCGGCTACGGCGCGCTGCGCTACCTCCGCGCTGCCAGCCCGCTCGCCGAGCAGCCCCGGCCCGACATCGTTTTCAATTACCTCGGCCAGTTCGACCGGGTCGTCGCCGACTCGCCCCTTTTCCGATTCGCCGACGACTCACCCGGCCCCTGGCACAGCCCGCGCGCCGCGCGCCGTCACGCGCTGGAAATCAACTGCCTCATCGTCCAAGAGCGCCTCGAACTGCGCTGGACCTATAGCGAAAATCTCCACCGCGCCGAAACCATTGAGCGGCTGGCGGAGCGCTACATCAGCGCGCTGTGCAGCCTCATCGCGCATTGCCAGTCAGCCGGTGCGGGCGGTCGCACGCCGTCGGATTTCCCGCTCGCGCGGCTCGACCAAAACGCCGTGGACCGGCTCATCAGCGCGGACCGCAACGTCGAGGACATCCTCCCGCTCGCGCCGATGCAGGCGCTCTTTTTTACCCTCGGCTCCGTGCAGTCCCGCCCTGCCGACCAGTGGCAATGCCGGCTCCACGGCGCACTCGACGTGCCCGCCTTTCAGCGTGCCTGGCGCGAAGTCGCGCAACGCCACACCATCCTCCGCACCGCCTTCCGCGCCGACGCGCTCGCCGAGCCGGTGCAACTCGTCCACCGCGACGTGGAGCTGCCGTGGACGCTCGCCGACTGGCGCAGCGAGGCCGCGGAACAACCGTGCAAGCTCGCGGAATTTTTGGCCTCCGACCGCCAGCGCGGCTTCGATCTCGCGCAGCCGCCGCTCATGCGTTTCGCGCTGCTGCGGCTCGGCGAGAGCGAACATCATTTCGTCTGGAGCCTGCCGGATGTGCTGATCGACGGCTGGTCGTGGCCCGTCGTCTTTCGCGAAGTCAGCGCGCTCTACGAAAGCCACCGCCGCGGCCTCGAGGCGGCGCTGGCGCACAGCCGCCCGTACCGCGATTACGTGGCGTGGATGCAGCGCCAGGACTTTGCGGACGCGGAAAAATTCTGGCGGAAAAATCTCCGCGGCTTCACCGAGCCCACGCCGCTGCCCGTCGCCCCGACGGGCGCAGGTGAAAGTTTCGCCGAGCACCGGCTGCAACTTTCCGCCGGCGAAACGGACGCGCTGACCGACTGCGCCCGCACGCACCGGATCACGCCGGGTACGCTCGTCCAAGCCGCTTGGGCACTGCTCCTCGCGCGGCAGAGCGGTCGCGACGACGTGGTTTTCGGCGCGGCATTTTCCGGTCGTCCCACCGATCTCGCTGGCGCTGAATCCATCGTCGGCCCCTTCGTGAACAACCTCCCCGTGCGCGCCCGCCTCGATGAACGCGAGACCGTGCCCGCCTTCCTGAAACGGCTGCACGCCGAAGTTTTCGACCTCAGCCAGCACCAGTTTTCGCCGCTCGTGCGGGTGCAGGGCTGGAGCGAAATGCCGTGGCGGCACCGGCTTTTCGACAGCCTGCTCGTCTTCCAAAACTACCTCGTGGACGACGCCGCGCGCCGGCTCGGCAGCGACGTGGAGATTTGCGATTTCACCGGCCCGCTGCACACCAACTACGCGCTCACCCTCCTCGCCGTCCCCGGCCCGGAACTCGCGCTGACCCTCATCCACCGCCCATCACAACTCGACGCCGCGACCGCCGACCAACTCCTCGCCGACCTGCGCGCCACGCTCGCCGCACTGCCCTCGGCGGCGACCGTCGCCGCCGTCATCGCCCAGCTTTCGCCCCCGCTCCCCGCCGCCGCCACGCCGCCCGACCTTTCGCAAAACTACATCGCCCCGCAGACCCCTACCGAGCACGCCATCGCCCGCGTGTGGGCCGATGCGTTCGGCCGCGCGCGCGTGGGCACGCAGGACAATTTTTTCGACCTCGGCGGTCACTCGTTGCTCATGCTGCAAGTCCACGCCAGACTGCGCGCCGCTTTGCATACCGACCTGCCCATCGTCGCGATGTTTCAGTTTCCCACGATCAGCGCGCTGGCCCGCCACCTCGACCGTCCGGCGGCAGACGCGCCGTCGTTTCAGCACCTGCGCGACCGCGCGCAGCAGCAGCGCGAGGCTTTGGCGCGCAAGCGGCTATCCATGAAGAAATGAGCACGCCCGACCACGAAGGCATCGCGATCATCGGCCTGGCCGGGAGATTTCCCGGCGCGGCCGACGTGGCGGCGTTCTGGCAAAATCTCATCGCTGGCGCGGAGTCGATTTCCACTTTCTCCGACGAGGAGCTGGCCGCCGCGGGCGTGGATGTGGCGGCGGTGAAAAACGATCCGGCCTACGTCCGCGCGCGCGGGATCATCGAGGACGCGGAGTTTTTCGACGCGGCCTTTTTCGGCATGCAGCCGCGCGAGGCCGAGGTGACTGATCCGCAGCAGCGCGTCTTTCTCGAGACTGCGTGGACGGCGCTGGAAAATGCGGGCTACGCCGCGGGCACGCGCCGCGCGACGACCGGCGTCTTCGCGGGCATGAGGTTCAACACCTACTACCTCAGCAATCTCCACGACCGCCGCGACCTGCTCGCGCTCGTCGGCCCCGACGTGGCCATGCTCGGCAACGAGAAGGACTATCTCGCCACGCGCGTGGCCTACAAACTGAACCTCACCGGCCCGGCCATCAACGTCTCGACCGCGTGCTCCACCTCGCTCGTCGCCGTGGGCCTCGCGTGCCAAAGCCTGCTAAATTTCCAATGCGACATGGCGCTAGCGGGCGGCGCATCGGTCACGTTTCCGCAGAAGCGCGGCAGCCGGTATCAGGAGGGCGCGATCACCTCGCCGGACGGCCACACGCGCACCTTCGATGCGCGGGCGCAGGGCACCGTGTTCAGCGATGGCGTGGGCGTGGTCGTCTTAAAACGGCTCGCGGATGCGGTGGCCGACGGCGATCAAATCAGTGCGGTCATCAAGGCCGTGGGGCTGAACAATGACGGCGCGGCGAAAGTCAGCTTCGCCGCGCCGAGCGTGGACGGGCACGCCGAGGTCATCGCGCTGGCGCACGCCCTAGCCGGCGTGGAGCCGGAGACGATCACCTACGTGGAAGCGCACGGCACCGCGACGCCGCTCGGCGATCCCATCGAAGTCGCCGGGCTCACGCAGGCCTTTCGCGCGGGCACGGGCGCGAAGAATTTCTGCGCGCTCGGCTCGGTGAAAACGAACATCGGCCACCTCGACGCGGCGGCGGGCGTGGCGGGCCTCATCAAGACGGCGCTCGCGCTGCAAAACCGCTTGCTGCCGCCGACGCTGCATTTCACACAGCCGAATCCGCAGATCGATTTTGCCAGCAGCCCCTTCTACGTGAACACCGCGCTGGCCGCGTGGAAAGCAGGCGCGACCCCGCGGCGCGCGGGCGTCAGTTCCTTCGGCACCGGCGGCACGAACGCGCACGCGGTGCTCGAAGAAGCTCCGGCGCTCGAACCGTCGGGCGCATCGCGACCGCAGCAACTACTCGTGCTCTCTGCGAAAACTGCGTCCGCGCTCGACGCCGCGACGGCCAATCTCGCCACGCATTTCACCGCGCACCCGGAGTCGAATCTCGCCGACGCCGCGTTCACTTTGCAGACGGGCCGCACCGCGTTTCTGCACCGACGGATAGTGGTCTGCGCGGACGCCGCGGACGCCGCCACCGCGCTGCGTTCCGGCGATGCCAAGCGGCTCGTCGCCCGCCAGGCCGACGGCACCGCCGCGGAGGTCGTTTTTCTTTTTCCCGGCCAGGGCGCGCAGACCGTCGGCATGGGTTGCGAACTGTATGAACGCGAGCCGGTCTTTCGCGCCGAAGTGGATCGCTGTGCGGAAATTTTGCGCCCGCTGCTGGATGCGGATTTGCGCGAGGTGCTGCGCGGGCCGGCAGAGCGGCTGAATCAAACGCGCTTCGCGCAGCCCGCGCTTTTTGTGGTGGAGTACGCGCTGGCGAAGCTGTGGATGTCGTGGGGCCTCGCGCCTGCGGCGATGCTCGGGCACAGCGTCGGCGAGTATGTGGCCGCGTGTCTGGCGGGCGTGTTTTCGCTGGAAGATGCGCTGCGCCTTGTCGCCGCGCGCGCGGCTCTGGTACAAGCGCAACCGCCCGGCGCTATGCTCGCGGTACGGCTGGCGGAGGCTGAACTTATGCCACTGCTCGGCGACGGGATGGCGCTCGCGGCGGTCAATTCCCCGCGGCTGTGCGTGGCGTCGGGAACTTTCGCGGCGGTGGAAAACCTCGAGGCCATCCTGCACGGGCGCGGGATCGCCGCGCGGCGGCTGGCGACTTCCCACGCGTTTCATTCGGCCATGATGGAGCCGGTGCTCGCGCCCTTCACCGCGCTACTGGCGAAGGTCACGTTTCACCCGCCGCAGATTCCCTACATCTCCAACGTCACCGCGCAGTGGATCACCGCGGCGGAAGCGACCGATCCGCAGTACTGGGCGCGGCATCTGCGGCAGACTGTGCGTTTTTCCGCAAGCGTGGCCGAGCTGCTGCGCGATCCGCGCCGCGCGCTGCTGGAAGTCGGGCCGGGCAGCACTTTGAGCACCCTCGCGCGGCAGCAGGCGCAGGCGTCGCGCGCGGCCATCGCATCGCTGCCGGAAGGCGGTGAGCAGGCGGCCGTGCTCGGCGCGCTGGGCCGCCTTTGGCTGGCGGGCATCGAGATCGATTGGGCGAAAATTTCCAGCGGCGAGCGGCGGCATCGCGTAGCGCTGCCGTCGTATCCCTTCGAGCGGAAGCGGTACTGGGCGGAGCCGGCGACGAAGGCGATGGCCACGAGTGCGCCGGTCGTCCGCGCACCGGCAGCGACGGCGGCTGCGCGCGAACCCGCGTCAGCTAAACGTCCAGCGGAACTCGAAGCGCTCTTCCGCGAACTGTCCGGCGTAGCGAGCGAACTTCCCGGCAACGTCAGCTTTCTCGAACTCGGCTTCGACTCGCTTGTTCTCACGCAGGCGAGCCTCGCCGTGCAGCGGAAGTTCGGCGTCCGCGTCACCTTCCGGCAGTTGCTCGA
>JANXWQ010000502.1 GCA_025351065.1 Chthoniobacter sp.
CCTTGGATGCTCTCCGAGCGCACCGAAGCGAGATCGGACGCGCCATTCACCGCGCTCTCCACGGGCCGCGTGACCAGCACCTCGACCTGCTCCGCGCTCAGCCCCGGCGCTTCCGCCTGAATCGTGACCTGCGGCGCGACAAACTCCGGGAACACATCGAGCGACGCACGCGATGCGATGTAACTCCCCCACGCCAGCAGCGCGATGGCCAGCGCGATGACGATGCCGCGATGGCGGAGCGACAGTTGGACGATGAAGCGGAGCATTTAGTCCGCTCCGCCTCCGCCCTGCGCTTTCAGCTCCTCGGACAGCAGCGACTGCGCGCCCGTGGTCACGAGCAAATCATCCGCCTTGATCCCGCCGCCCTCGGCGATGAACCAGCCTTTGTCGCCATCGAGCGGCGTGTCGAGGGTCACGGGTTTGCGCACAAATTTCTCCTCCTCCTCCTGCACATAGACCCACGCGCGCCCGTCGTGCCGCAGCACCGCGGAGCGCGGCACGGCGAAACCGGCGCGCGGTTTCTGCGGCAGCTCCAGCCAGGCCGTGAGCGCCATGCCGGGGCGCAATGGAAAGACGGGCTGGTCCACGCGCAGGATGAAACCCTGCGCCTGCGTCTTCGCGTCCACGTCTGCGGCGGGCGTGATGTTTTGTGTCTCAATGGGCTGCTCCTCGCGGCCCAGCACGAGCACGCG
This sequence comes from Chthoniobacter sp., assembly GCA_025351065.1. Classification (GTDB taxonomy): domain Bacteria; phylum Verrucomicrobiota; class Verrucomicrobiia; order Chthoniobacterales; family Chthoniobacteraceae; genus Chthoniobacter. The sequence continues at coordinate 693 of JANXWQ010000502.1, forward strand.
CGCGGACTTCGGCTGCTCGGCGAGCGCGTCGCCGGGCAGGATGTCCACGCGGATGAGCGCCGAGTCGCCGCGCACGAGCCGCTCTACAAATTCTCGACGCGCCACCGCGTCGAGCGCGGAAAAGGTCGCGCCCCATTGCAGCATCGCGCTGCGGCGCAGACCGTCGGTCTTGATCTGATCGGCGCGGAACTGCGCCTCGGAAGTCTCAAACGCTTTGCGCGCGAGGTTCTCGCCGTTTTTGAAAAGCTCCTGCGAGCGCTCATACTGCGCGCGCGATGCGGCGAGCGCGGCTTCGGCGCTGGCGAGATCGCCGTCGAGCGTGACGATGGCCGACGGGTCGAGCACGCTGCCAAAGGCGATGCGCTGCGGCTTCAGTTCGGTCTTCTCCGGCTCACCCTTCTCGATGTCGAGCGCCTGCCATTTTTCCTTCTCCAGCTTCACCACATAATCTTCCGGCTTCGGCTCCTCCTCTTTGGGCGCAACGCTGGCAGCTGCAGTTTCCTCCTCGGTCTTCGGTTTCTCTTTCTGCTTCCGCACGCCGATCCACAGCGTCCAGCCCAGACCGAGAACGACGAGGCAGGTGAGGATTAAATTGGCGAGCTTCTTCATGGGGCGGCGGGAGAAATTTGGCGGTTCATTGGGGCTCGGCACTGTGCCGGGCCGGGCGGATTTTGAGTAGGCAAATCAACATCGGCTCCCCGCCGCCGCGCCGCTGGGCAAAGCGCGCGCCGGATCAGAACACGAAGTTGAAACCAGGTCGGAAGTTGAACAAATGGTCGGTGTCGTAGCCCACGCTGATGAACGTGTTGAAGTGTTCGGTGAACTTGAATTCCGTCGCCAGCGCGCCGGAAAACGTGGAGCGCTCGCCGATGGCCGGCCGCGAGTTGCCAAAGACTTCGCCAAAGACGCTCCACTTGTCCGTGATCTCACGCTCGATCGAGAAGTCGTAAATGAGCTCGTTCTTCGTGGCATGGTCATCCTTCGGATGCCCGATGAAATCGACCCCAAGATTGGCGTTAAAAATCCAATGGCCGAGTTTTTTTCCGGCAATAATGTACGGGTAGTAATCCACGCGGCCCGAGCCGATTTCTCGGTTCCGCGCCATAGGCACCTTCACCTTGAAAGCCAGCAGCAAGGCTGGCCGCCAACCGTGCTCATCATCCATCACGATCATGTAAGACGGCGTAATCTCCAGGTCGCCCATGCCATGCGTCCTCGTGCCGTCCGGCGCTTTGCTCCATTCTTGAAAGAAGGGCTCAATGAGAATTTCGGCGCGGTCGGTAACTGCATACTCAAACTGGGTGAGCGTGAAGGCCGTGCGCGTGCCGTCCCGCGCCTTTTCAAACTGCACCGAGTTGCTGATGAGCAGCTCGCCTTTCTTGCCGAGTTCAGCGGTTTCAGTTTCGAGCACGGTGTCCGCGTGCAGCGGGAGGGCGAACGCAGCACCAATGCAGAATGCGGTGAGAAAACAGCGGGGATGGGTGGAAGACATTAGCGGCAACGGTAACAAGGCAGGTGGGCGGCGCTAGTTACAGTTCGGTCATTCCGCGCAAGGGCAACGCTCAGATGAAAATACGCCGGCGGCAGCTACGAATGCGTCGGGTTTGCCAGCCTGTCATGGCAGAATTCGTCAGAACTTACGAAACTGTCATGCTGACTTACACAACCGTCACTTTCGTTTTCCTCCAGCCTACCCTTTGATTTCCGCCGACATATTTTGGAGACACACACTATTACCCCGACCCTGAAGTACATTTGCGAAAACGCGGCCAACGCTGGCCGCGACATTGACCTGAACGGCTGCGACTATGGCCCGCACAAGCGCACCAACCTCCATTTAGGAGTTCAGCCTTACTATCATTTTTTGGCAGGTTTCGCCCGGACGTTGGGCTGCAAGAAAATCTTGGAAATCGGCACCAGCTACGGCGGCTCCATGATGGCGATCAGCCGCGGCTGCGGGGCCGGTCAAGCCGGTTTGGAATTGGTAACCGTGGACAAGATCGACCTCGCCGGACAGGGATTAAGCGGGCTCTTGCACATAACGCGCATCCATGGCGATTCAATGCTGCCGGATACGCTTGGCCTAGTCAGGGCCAAGATAAGTCCGCCGATTGACCTGCTCTACATCGACAGCAAGCACAGCTACGACCATGTGACTGGGAATATCCGCAGCTATGTCGGCGAGTTCCGCCCGCGCTTCCTGATTCTCGATGACATCCACCTCAATGCCGAGATGGAGAACGTCTGGCGGGAAATCTCCGCTAAGTTCGGCGACCAGGCCTTTGACGCTTCGGAGTTGGCCCAGCGTCCGGTGGGCTTCGGTGTCGCAGCTTATTGAGCGCTCGCTTTCGCCTCCGTCATGGTGATGTCGGCCGGCGGCTTGAACAGCGCGGAGCTGAATGGAAACTCGGTGTCGTAGCTGAGGTATCTGATGGAAAACTCAGCCTTGCCGTCTTTGATCACGTCTAGCTGGAAAGGCAGGCGGGTGTCTGGCCGGAGGCATAAGACGAGGCGGTAACTGTCCTGCGTGAACTCGGACACTTCACACCGCACGCCGTCGATGACCCGCGGCTCCAGACGGGTGGCATGGTGCTGTAGAAAGAAGGTCAGCTCCTTGCCAAACTCCAGCGCCCGTAACTCACCGGGCGCATCCCGCCCGATAATGACGTGATGGGTCACATAAGTCGGCCCCGGATCGACGATGTGCTGCCCGCGATGCCCATCCAGATTGATCATCCAAATGTCCGGCTCGCTGCAAATCGTCAGCCCATGAATATGCTTTTCCGGGTCGGGCTCCTCCTCGACGCGGGAATACTTATCCCCGCCGATGTAGAGGGTCTTAGGCTTGGCCGCAAACGCCTCGGCTGGCCCGCCCGGCCAGATGTAGCGGTGAACAATCTTAGTCAGCGGCGGCACCGGCGATCCGGCGAAGCCGGAGCCGCCGATGGTCAGCAGAGCCAGAATCAGGAAGTAACGTTGCATGGCAGCACGGTGCGCGCGGGCCACGAAACATCTCATCCGCGGCACGCCGCAGATCGGGACTTACTTCTCCTCCGGTTTGACCTTGCCGTCTTCGAGGTATTCGACATCGGTCTTTTTGCCCTTGCTGACGTAAGACGCCTCGTAGGTCACGGCACCGCTCGCGCGCTTGATGCGGTTGACGCGCTCAATCTTCGCGCCTTTCGCCCCGGCTTCGATGGCCTTGCGCACGGCCTCCGGCAGCTTGTCTAGCGGCATGGTTTCTTCCTCGGCGTTGATCTTGCCGTCGGCGGTCACGGAGACTTCGCGCGCCGGCTGTCCGGCCTCGCTCAGCTCGACTTCATAGACGGTTACCTTGCCATCCTTCTCGATGTTGACCTTTTCGATCTTCGCCGTGCAGGCGGCTTTCTTCAGCGCCTCGGCGGCAGCGGGCGGAATCTTGGCGAGCTTGGCCGCGATGGCGGCGTCGTCGGCGCGCAAAGTGAGCGCGGTGAGCAGGCTGGCGGCAAGGGTGAGGGCGATGGGATGCAGTTTCATGGTTTGGTTTTGTGGTGGTGGGTTGAGTGGAAATCAGCAGCGCTCGAGCAGCGCACGCCCGACGCGTCTTCCAGCGCGCTGAGCGCCTGCTGCGCGCTGAAGAGCGCATCGAGCCGCGAGAGCCGCGCGGCCTGCAGCTCGACCTGCGCGCTGACCATCGTGAGCCGGTCGTTTTCGCCCGCCTTGAACAGCGCCTCCATCGAGTGGTGCTGCTTTTCCTGCGAGGCGAGGAGCTGATTGGCCGTGTCGAGTTTCGTCAAAGCGCCGCGGTAACTCGCCAGCGCGAGTTCGAGTTCGCCGAGCGCCTTGGCCTGGGCGGCGTTGAAATTTGCCGCCGCCTCGCGCCGCTTCGCCAGGGCCTCGGCGATGGGGCCGCGGTTCTGGTCGAGCAAGGGCAGCGTGAGCGTGAAACCAATCGTCCATTTGTTCTGCCCCTGATCGTAGGCGTAGCCGGGGCCGAGATGCACGTCGGGCCACTGCTTCGCGATTTCCAAGCGCAGCGCCGCCTCCGCCGCGGCGTATTCCGCCAGCACCGAAAGGACATCCGAACGCTCCACCACCGCATTGCGCCGCAGCGTGCGCTCGCTCGGCGGCGACGGCAGGTCTTCGAGTCCGGCAAAAGACAGCGCCACCGTGTCCAGCGCATGCACCGAGACGCCGAGCACCGCGGCCAGCGTGGCCCGCGCCTCGGCTTTTTGCTTCTGCGCGTCGCGGCTCAGCAGGCGGCTTTGGTTGAATTGGAGCCGCGCCTGCAGAGTCTCCACGCGCGAAATTTCCCCCGCCGCGATGCGCGCGTCGAACAGCTTCACCGTCTCCTCCTGGTCGGCCTGCTGCGTTCCAAGCAGCGCCTCACGCTGCTGCGCCGCAAAGAGCGCATACACGCTGCGCCGCACGCGCGACGCCACATTGCCCTCCTCCGTGGAAAGATTCAGCGCCGCCGCATTCACCAGCGCCTGCGCCTGGGCGATGCGCTGCCCCCGTTTCCCCGCCGTCTCGATGGGCACATCAAGCGTAAAACCATTCGCCCACGGCGACGCGCCGCCAAGCAGCCGCGAAATATTTGTCGCGGAAAAACCCACCGTCGGATTCGGCCGCGCACCCGCGGTAATGAGCGCCGCCTGCGCCGTCGCCAGCTTGGCCCGCGCGATCTCCATGGTTGGATGCCGCAGCAGCGCCGCGGCGCACAGCCGGTCGCAGTCCCAAGACCCGCCGCCGAGCGCCCGCCCCTGCAAGTCCGCCGCCCCTTGCTCCGCCGTCAGCGGCTCCGGCTTGTAAGACACACAGCCGCCCAGTGCCACCGCCGCCAGCGCGAGGGCGGTGGTGCTTTTTGCGAAAGGGAATGCGGAGGGTTTCATCGGCCCGCGAGACTAGTCGCCGCCTCGGGCGAAGCGATCAAAACAGAATGAAACTTTCGTCAATCTCGCGCCCAAACACGCAATGTGCGCCCCGGCTGCGATCCCTGCGCACGCGCCATGTTTCCACTTCGTCTCGTTCTCGCCGCCACCCTCTCCTGCCTCAGTCTCCACGCCTCCGCCGCCGGGCCCGCGGAATTTTCCGTCGTGCAATCCCGCGAGAGTTTTGTCAGCGGCGGGCGGCGGATTTCCGTCGAGACCTTTGCGCCCGCCGCGCCGGGCCGTTTCCCAGCGGTGCTCGTCCTCCACAGCTCGGCCGGCACGCTCTTTGGCAAAGGCCAGCTCGAACAGTTTTCCGCAGCCCTCGCCCAGCGCGGCATGGTCGCCTTCATGGTGCGTTACTTCGACCGCACCGGCACCATCTTTGCCGGCGATGACGGGATCGAAAAAAACCTTCACGCGTGGGAGGACACGGTGGCCGGTGCGCTCGACTTTGCCTCCATCCATCCGCGCGTGCGCCGCGGCTCCATCGGCATATTTGGCTATTCGCTCGGCGCTTTTCTCGCCGTCAGCGCGGCCTCGCGCGATGACCGGGTGGACGCGGTCGCCGAACTTTCCGGCGGCATTTTCACCTACCTCGGCGGCCATCTCCGCCGCGTGCCGCCCACGCTCATCATGCACGGCACCGCCGACCAGCGCGTGGCCCCCAGCTACGCGCGCGAACTCGAACGCGTCGCGCGGCAGCACGGCGCGCAGCCCACCGTGCGACTTTTTCCCGGCGAAGGCCATGTGCTTTCCAAGCCGGCGCAGGCCCAGGCCAGCGCCGCGGCGATCTCCTTTCTCGGCGCGCAACTCGAACCAAAGCGGACGGCCAAGACCTCAGGCAAAAAATCGTTGCGCTGAATTTTACCGGCCTCCGGTTGGTTTGAAAATCACGCTGCACGCGCGCGGTTGACTCCGCGTTTTCGCCGCGCATCATGCGCGCCCTTTGCCACGCCATGATTGAAAAATACCTCGCCAAACTCGTCACCGAACTGAAGCTCCAGCCGCACCAGGTCGCGGCGACGGCGATCCTTTTGGAGGAGGGCGCGACGGTGCCTTTTATCGCGCGCTACCGGAAGGAAAAGACGGGCGAACTCGACGAGGTGCAGATCACCGCGATCCGCGACCGGCTGGAGCAGCTGGAGGAGCTGGATAAGCGGCGCGAGTCCATCGTCGGCTCGCTCCTCGAGCGGAAGCTGATGACGGAAACGCTGCGCGCGAAAATCGACGCGGCGGAGACCATGACGACGCTGGAGGACATCTACCTGCCCTTCCGTCCGAAGAAAAAAACGAAGGCGACGGTGGCGCGCGATCTAGGACTGGAGCCGCTCGCCGAGCTTTTGTGGGCGCAAGATGCGACGACTGATCCGCAGGCGGCGGCGGTCGCATTCGTCGGGCCGGAGATCGAGATCGACGCGAAAAAATACAGCGTGCCCGACGTGGCGGCGGCGCTGGCCGGGGCGCGCGACATTCTCGCGGAGCGCATCAATGACGACGCCACGGCGCGCGCGCAGTTGCGGAATCTTTATCTCACGAAAGGCGTGATCAAATCGAAGGTCATCAGCGGCAAGGAGGAGGAGGGCGCGAAGTTCAAGGACTACTTCGACTGGAGCGAACCGGCGGAGAAAGCGCCGTCGCACCGCATCCTCGCGATCCGGCGCGGCGAGGCGGAGGGCTTTCTTTTTTCGCGGCTGATGCCGGATGAAATCGAGTCCGTCATCGTGCTCGAAAGGCTCTTCGTACGCGGCAAGTCGCCTGCGTCCGAACAGGTGCGGCTGGCGGTGCAGGATTGCTTCAGGCGGCTGCTCGGTTTCGCCATGGAAGGCGAGGCGCGCACCTTTTTCAAAAAGCGCGCGGACGAGGAGGCGATCCGCGTTTTCGCCGACAACCTGCGCGAGCTGCTCCTCGCCTCGCCGCTCGGGCAAAAGGTCACGCTCGGTATCGACCCCGGCTTTCGCACCGGGTGCAAAGTCGTGCTGCTCGACCGCCAGGGGAAACTGCTCGCAAACGATGTGATCTATCCTGAGAAAGGCGCGCGCGATTTGGCGGAGGCGGAGGCGATGGTGAAAGCGGTGGTGACGAAATTCAAAGTCGAGGCCATCGCCATCGGCAACGGCACGGCCTCGCGCGAGACCGAGACTTTCATCCGCAAGCTCGGCCTGCCCTCGTCAATCCCGGTGGTCATGGTAAGCGAGAGCGGCGCGTCCATTTATTCCGCGAGCGATGTGGCGCGCGAGGAGTTCCCGGACAAGGACCTCACCGTGCGCGGCGCGGTCTCCATCGGGCGGCGGCTCATGGACCCGCTCGCCGAGTTGGTGAAGCTCGACCCGAAGTCC
>JANXWQ010000503.1 GCA_025351065.1 Chthoniobacter sp.
GCGAGCAAAACGGCGGGCTCGCCGACTTCCTAGCCAACGACCCCAAAGGCCGCCTGCTCCCCGGCTACCTCGCCGACCTCAGCCAGCATCTCGACAGCGAGCGCCGCACCGCCCGCGAAGAGCTCGATCTGCTGACCAAAAACATCGAGCACATCAAGGACATCGTGGCCATGCAGCAGACCTACGCGCGCGTCTCCGCCTTCGTCGAGACGCTGGCGCTGGAGGCGCTCGTCGAGGACGCCCTCCGCCTGAACATCGACAGCCTCGACCGCCACGGCGTCACCCTCGTGCGCGACTTTGCAGCCGTCCCGCCCGCCGCCGTCGATAAGCACAAGGTTTTGCAAATCCTCATCAACATCATCCGCAACGCCACCCTCGCCATGGACGAGGGCGGCGGCGAAAAGCGGCTGACCATTGCCATCGCTGCCGAGGGCGGGCGCACCGCGGTCATCCGCCTGACCGACACGGGTGTCGGCATCGCCGCGGAAAATCTCACGCGCATTTTTTCGCACGGCTTTACCACACGCCCCAACGGCCACGGCTTCGGCCTGCACACCGCCGCCCTCGCCGCGCAGCAGATGGGCGGACGCCTCCTCGCGCAAAGCGACGGGCCCGGCTGCGGCGCAACTTTCATTTTCGAACTCCCGATCGCTCCGCCGCCCACGCCATGACCACCGAATTCAACAACCGCATCCTGCTCGTCGATGACAACCCCGCCATCCACGAGGACTTCCGCAAAATCCTCATCGGCCCCAGCGCCAAGGCCGCGGCGCTCGAAGCCGTCGAGTCCATTCTCTTCGAATCGCCAGCCTCGGCGGCGACCACCCAGTTTGCCCTCGACTCCGCGCACCAGGGTCGCGAGGCGCTGGACAAAGTGACCGCCGCGCTGGGCGCGGGCCGGCCCTACGCGCTGGCGTTTGTGGATGTCCGCATGCCGCCCGGCTGGGACGGTGTGGAGACGATCGCGCGGCTGTGGGAGGTCGATCCCGCGCTCCAGGTCGTCGTTTGCACGGCCTACTCCGACTACTCGTGGGAGAAGATGACGGCGAAGTTAGGGGTCAATGAAAACCTCGTCATCCTCAAGAAGCCTTTCGACAACATCGAGGTCGTCCAACTCGCCCATGCGCTCACGAAAAAATGGCACGTCACCGCCCAGGCGCAGCTCCAACTCGCCGTGCTCGACCGCAGAGTCGCCGAACGCACCCGCGAGCTGGAGGCCAGCAATGCCGAGCTGCGCCGCTCTGAGGAGCGCTTCGCCAAAGCGTTTCGCGCCAGCCCGATTCCGTTCGCCATCCAGTCGCTGCATCAGCAGCGCTTCGTGGATGTGAACGACGCCTTTGTCGCCATGACCGGATATTCGCGCGGCGAACTCATGGACCGCACCCCGCTCGAACTCCGCATCTGCCTCGACTATGAAATCCGCATCCTGAGCCAGGTGCGCGACCACAAGCCCGTGCGCGACATGGAGGCGCAGATCAGCACGAAGTCCGGCGAGCTGCGCAGCGCGCTCGTGACCGTCGAGCGGCTCACCATCGCCGGCGTCCCGCACCTGCTCGTCATGGTGCTCGATGTCACCGAACGCCAGCAGCTCGAGGGTGCGCTGCGGCAGGCGCAAAAGATGGAGGCCATCGGCCAGCTCGCCGCCGGCGTGGCGCATGATTTCAACAACCTGCTCACCATCATCCAGGGCCACGCCAGCCTGCAGCTCGGCATGCCCGGACGCAGCGAAGATCTCACCGGTTCGCTCCGCGAAATCTCCGCCGCGTCCGACCGCGCCGCCGATCTCACGCGCCAGCTTCTCGCCTTCAGCCGCCGCCAGATTCTCCGCCCGCGCGTGCTCGTTTTGAACACCCTCGTCCGTGACCTCACCGCCATGCTGGGCCGCCTCGTGGGCGAGCAGGTCGCGCTGCGCTGCGCCTTCGCCGAGGCGCTGCCCGCGGTCTGGGCCGACCAGACCGGCGTCGAGCAAATCATCCTCAACCTCACGCTCAACGCCCGCGACGCCATGCCCCGCGGCGGCCGCATCACCATCGAAACCGGCACCACCGTTTTCACCCCCGCCGACGCCGAAAAAAACCCCGAGATCGCGCCCGGCCAATACGTCTGCCTCAGCGTCGCCGACACCGGCACCGGCATGGATGCCGCCACGCGCAGCCGCATCTTCGAGCCGTTTTTTACGACCAAGGCCGTGGACAAAGGCACCGGCATGGGCCTCGCCACCGTCTATGGCATCACCAAGCAGCACGACGGCTGGATCGACGTGGCCACCGAGGTCGGGCGCGGCTCCACCTTCCGCGTTTTTCTGCCCGTCACGCAGCGCCTCGCCGAGCCGGTCGAGCCCGAGTTTTTCATCCCCGAGCCTACGCTGCGCGAATACACCGTGCTCGTCGTGGAGGACGATGAAGCCGTGCGCAGCATCGTCCGCGAAGTGCTCGTGCATCATCAATACCGCGTCCTCGAAGCCGAGCACGCCGAAGCCGCCTACGCGGTCTGGCATGAGCAGGGCGGCGAAATCGACCTGCTGCTCACCGACATCGTCATGCCCGGCGCGAACGGTCTCGAGCTCGCGCAGCAGCTCCTCGCCGAGCGCCCGCAGCTCAAAGTCATCTACACCAGCGGCTACAGCACCGAGCTTTTCGCCAGCACCCAGCCGCTCGACGAAGGCCGCAACTACCTGCCCAAGCCCTACCTCTCCGCCAAGCTCACCACCCTCGTCCGCGCCGCGCTCGAGCCCGCCGTCGCGGCGTAGCCGCGGGTAGGGACGGCACTCCGTGCCGTCCGTCGGGCGAGCGCAGCGAGGCGGCCTGCGATGTGCCTGCCATGCCCATCCCCCCCGCCGCCTCGCTTCGCTCGCCCGGACAGCACGGAGTGCCGTCCCTACCCCAGCGCCGCCGACATCTCCGCAAAACTCCGCGCCCCTCGGATCGCCGCATTCACCCGCTCCAAGCCCCCGTCATGCGCCGGATGCGGCAGGGCCACGGTGCGCCGCATGCCATTCGAGGCGAAGGCGATTTCGTCCCACTGGATCGTCTCGATCTCCCGGTTGAACCGCGCCACCGCGCGTCCGCGGAAAAAGGCGCGCGTCGTTTCCGGCGGATAAAAAATCGCCCGCCGGATCTCGTCCTCGCTCACGATGCGCCGCATCTGCCCCTCGCGCATCAGCTCGTAGTGGAGCCCGTTTTCCAGCGACACGTTGTGGTATTCGAGATCGATGGATTGCAGCCACGGATCGGCCCAGTCGAGCTTCTCGCTTTCCTGGAAGGTGGTGAGCAGGAATTTCTTCGCCACCCAGTCCAGCCGGTCACGGCAGCGCCAGAAATCCAGCGCGAGATCATCCAGCACCGCCTCCCACTCGCGCAGCAGCCACGCCGTCTCCGCATCCGCGGCGCAATGCTCCCGCGCCGCGCCGAGATACAGCCGCTGCACGTCGATGGCCGAGATTTTCCGCCCGTCGCGCAGCTCCACGATCCACGCGCAGCTCTCGTCCCGGCTGATCGTTTTCGTCGTCTCGATCGGGTTCGCCAGATCGAGCTGCGGCGCTTTGTCCTGCTCGATCAAATCCAGCACCAGCGCCGTCGTCCCGATCTTCAGCGCGGTCGCAAACTGGCTCATGTTCGCGTCGCCGATGATGACGTGAAACCGCCGGTACTTTTCCGCATCCGCGTGCGGCTCGTCGCGCGTGTTCACCAGCGGGCGGCGGTTCATCGTGTCGATGGAGCACAGCACCGAGAAAAAATCCGACCGCTGGGCGATTTGGAAAACGCCCGGCTGCCCCGCCGCGTCCTCGCCCTCCACGCCCATCTTGCCCGCGCCCGCGAAAATCTGCCGCGTCACCAGGAACGGCACCACCTCCCGCACCAGCCGCTCCCACGGCACATCGCGCCGCATCAGATAGTTGTCGTGGCAGCCGTAGCTGTGGCCCACGAAATCCGTGTTGTTCTTGTACAGCCGGGCTTCGCAGCCCGCCGGGAGGTGCGTGTTCCGCCGCTTCGCGCACTCCGCCAGGATGCGCTCGCCCGCCTTGTCCTGCGCCACCAGCTCGGCCAGGGTGGTACATTCCGGCGTCGAGTATTCCGGGTGCGCGTGGTCGTTGTAAAAGCGCGCGCCATTGCTCAGCACGAGATCGCTTTTGATCTCCTCGAAGGACAGCGGTCGCGCCCGGTCCAGCTCGAAATACGCCGCCTCATCCGTGTCCTGTAGCAGTTCTTTCGCGCGAAAACCGCGCGCGTCCTGATGCGGGTCTTCGAGCTGGTAGTCCCACTTCATCGACGCCCCGTGCTCGGTGTAGCTGCGCACGATCTCGATGGATTCCCGCACCACATCGAGCCCCTCCAGCCCATCGACCGTGATCCCGTATTCCGTTTCGATGCCGAAGACGCGTTTCATGCGCCGGAATCTACGCACGCTCCCCGCGCCGTCGAATCGGAACTGGCAACGCGCGGCGCGAAGCGCCCGAAAATAACTGTCATCCTGAGCGAAGCGGAGGCTTTGCGGAGCGGAGTCGAAGGATCTCCATCTTTTCGCGGGCGGAGGCGGCGGGTGGGATGCGCTCCGCGCCGCCTACGCCCGAAAGAAATAGTTGGAGGTCCTTCGACTCCGTTCCCGCCCGCCTGCGCCCGCAAGGAACTCCGCTTAGGATGACAGGGAGTACGATGGGGCGCTGCGCGCCGGTCACTTCG
>JANXWQ010000261.1 GCA_025351065.1 Chthoniobacter sp.
TTCATCCGTCGCCGTCCGCTCCTCCGGCTGACGAATTGACGATTGCGAGGATCGCCGCCTTGAGCGGAGCCGGAATTTTTGACCACACCGCGACTATTCGGGACAGATCGCGTCCCATAGCGTCTGGAATCTGTGCGCGTATTTGTGTATTCGCGCTTTGGGTGGAATCAGGAACCGTCTGATTCTGTGTGGCTTGCGATTCCTCTGTCGAGAGTTCGAGTCTCTTCGCCCGCTCCAACCCTTTATCCAACAGGGTTTCCGGCCAAAACGGGGCCGGGCGGCGGGAGCAGGACGGCTCCCTTTTCACACTTCGATCCCCAGCCGCTTCATCTTGCCGTAGAGCGTGGGGCGGTGGATGCCGAGGATTTGTGCGGCTTTCTTCTTGTTGCCATGCGTCTGCGCGAGCGCCTGGAGGATGGTCTGCTTCTCGTGGTCTTCCAGATTCAACGCCGTACTGGCCGATGCAACCGCGGCGGCCTGCAGCGCCGGTGGGAGCGAGATTTCGCGCGGCAGTTGCTTGGGCGTGATGGTGTTGTTGTCGGCCAGCACCACGGCGTACTCGATGGCGTTTTGCAGTTCGCGGATGTTGCCCGGCCACGTGTAGTTGATCAAAGCGTCGAGCGCCTCCGTGGTCAGCACGGGCTCGGGTTTGCCGAGCTGCCGGGAGAAGCGCCCGACGAAAAGCGTGATCAGCGCGGGGATGTCCTCGCGGCGTTCGCGAAGCGGCGGGATGGGGATTTGGAAGGTGTTCAGCCGGTAGTACAAATCCTGCCGCAGCGCGCCGGAGCGCACGGCCTCGGCGATCGGGCGGTTGGTCGCGGCGACGAGGCGGAAATTCACCGGCACGGTTTTCGTGCTGCCGAGCGGGCGATACTCGCGCTCCTGGAGCACGCGCAAAAAACGCGTCTGCAGCTCCGGCGGCATGTCCGCGATTTCGTCGAGAAAAAGCGTGCCGCCCGCGGCCTCGGCGATCATGCCGGGAAAGTCGGCTACGGCCCCGGTGAATGCCCCTTTGGCATAACCGAAAAGCTCCCCCTCGATCATGTTCGCGGGAAACGCCGCGCAGTTCAGCTTCACCAGCGGGCCGCGCACGCACTTGCTGAGCCGGTGGATTTGGTTGGCGAGCACCTCCTTGCCCACGCCGCTTTCGCCGAGCAGCAGCACGTTGGCCTCGGTGGGGGCCACGCGCTCGATGAGCCCGTGGACATCCTGCATCGTCCGGCTTTTCGCGACCGGGATGAGCTGGCGCTCAGCCTTTTCCAACGCGCGGGAAAGGTGCTGCTTTTCCTCGCGCAGCGACTCGGTTTCGCGCTTGAGTTTCCGCTGCTCGAGCGCCCGCCCGATGAGGCTCACCAGCTCCTCGGGCGCGTACGGTTTGCTGATGAAATGGAATGCGCCCTCTTTGGTGCATTCGATGGCGTTGGCGAGCGAATCGTTGGCCGTGAGGATGATGACCTGCGTCTGCGGCAGCTCGCGGTGCACCTCGCGCAGCACGTCGAGACCGGGACGGTCCGGCAGGCCGAGGTCGAGCAGCACCACCTCGGGCGCGACCTTGCGGATCACGGCTAGCCCCTCTGAGGCGGTGTGAGCCATGTGCGGCTCATAGCCGTGGCGCTTCAGCAGCGCTTCGAGCGTCATGAGGATGGGGCGTTCGTCATCGACGACGACGATTTTTGGATGGGCGGAACCGTTCATGGGGCTAGCGGTAGAAATACGCGGGTGGTCAGATGCGCGGATGCGGGGTCGTGCGTGAATTCCACGCCGCCGCCGTGCGCGGCGAGGAGCCGACGGGCGTGGAAAAGGCCGATGCCGTAGCCGCCTTCGCGCGTGCTCACGAGCGGCTCCGCGCCCCAGGTGTCGGGCGCGGAGGACAGCGCGGTTTTGCGTTCGCACAGGGTGACGCAGAAACGCCCGGCGTCGGTCGTCGCGCGCGCCAGCACCGGGGCGCCGGCTTCCTGAAAGTGCGCGGCATTTTGAAAAAACTCGCCGAGCGCGGCGAAGATCATCTCGGGATCGACCTCGACGGCCTCGTCCGCCCATTCCTCCGTCCACATCACCTGCGGCGCGAAGTCCGGCTGCGTCCGCGCGAGCCGCTCGCGGAAATCCTCGACCAGCATCTTCACCGGGTACCGCACCCGCTCCGGAACCGCGACCCGAAAACGCGCCGAGAAGCGCGGCAAGGTTTTCGCGTAGTCCTCGATGAGGCCGCGCAGCCGCTTCAGTTCGCGCACGGCTTCGGCGGCGTCCTCGGGATCGCTGAGCAGTTCGGCCGCGTAAGCCGCCTGGAGTTGCATGCCGCTCAGCCGATTGCGCACGTCGTGCGTGAGCTGGCGGACCATCGCCTCCACGCGCCCGAAGGGTACCATTGGTTCCGCCGCGCTCATCTCATGCGAGGGTGAAAGTGTCCGCCGCAGGCGTCCCGCCGGGCGCGGCTGTCACCTGCGGGTCATTCACTCCGAGGTGCGTGAGCGCGTGCCACACCGCCTCCGCGTCTTCGCCGAGCGCGGTGCCGAGCTGCGTTGCGGTCTGCGGCTGCGCGGAAAGCGCGCCCTTCACGCGGGCGAGCAGTTTCAGCACGCTCGCCGCTGCCTTTTTTCCGGCCTCCACGCCCGGCTGGTGGTAGGCGTTCACATTCACCAGCGACGCGTAAAACCCCACCGCCCGTTCGTACAGCGCGACTAGCGCGCCGACCGTGAACGGCGTGACCTCCTCGATGCTGACCGTGATCGAATCGCGCCCGCCCTCATGCAGCGCCGTCCGCGTGCCGCGCAAAAATCCTTGCAGAAAATCCGCCGTCGTCGCGCCCGGCTCCACTTCCATCGACGCCCCGTCGCGCCCGCGCCGCACCTCGATGAACGTCACGAAAAAGTTATGCACCCCGTCGCGGAGCTGCTGCACGTAGGCATGCTGATCGGTCGAGCCCTTGTTGCCATAGACGGCGAGCCCCTGGTTCACCTTTTGCCCGTCGAGATCGTGTTCCTTGCCCAGCGATTCCATCACGAGCTGCTGCAGGTACTTTGAGAAAAGCACGAGCCGGTCCTTGTACGGCAGCACCACCATGTCTTTCTCGCCGCGCCCGTTGCCCGCGCAGTGCCACATGAGCGCGAGCAGCATCGCGGGATTCTTCAGCGTCTCGGTCGCGCGTGTCCACACGTCCATCGCCGCCGCGCCGTCGAGCAGCGCCTGCATGTCGATCCCCTGCAAACATAGCGGCACCAAGCCCACCGCGCTCATCACGCTCGTACGGCCGCCCACCCAGTCCCACATCGGGAAACGCACCAGCCAGCCGTTTTTCTCCGCATATTTGTCCAGCGCCGAACCAGCGCCCGTCACCGCCACCGCATGCTTGCCGAAATCGAGCATGGCATTTTTATACGCCGCCTCCGTCTCCAGCATGCCGTTGCGCGTCTCGGCGGTGCCGCCGCTTTTCGACACCACCACCACGAGCGTGTGCTCCAGCCGCGGCGCGAGCGCACCGAGCACGCGGTCCATGCCCTGCGGATCGGTGTTGTCGAAAAAGTGCAGCCGCATCCGGTCGTCCGCCGTGCCCAGCGCATCGCTCAGGAACTGCGGCCCCAGCGCCGAGCCGCCGATGCCGATGAGCAGCACATCCGTGTAGCGCCCGCTGGCATGCACCTTCGCGGCGAACTCCTTGATCGCCGCATTGCAGTCCCCGATCTCCGCCGTCAGCTCCGGCTGCGGCGCGAGCTGCGGCGCGCGCAGCCAGTAGTGCCCGACCATGCGGCCCTCGTCCGGGTTCGCGACCGCGCCTTTTTCCAGTTCCGCCATCGCGCGGCAAGCGCGCTGCGCCAGCGGCTCCATCTTTGCCAGAAAATCGTCCGCGAACCGCATGCGCGAAACATCGAGCGAAAAGCCGAGCGCGTCGTGCCGGAGAAAATACTGCTGATAGCGGTCCCAAAGTGAAGTCATAGCCGCCATGCGAACAAACCCCGCGCCACCTGTCGAGCCGCCAAAGCGCGGAATGGACTCATTTGGACAGGACTGTTGACCGCTACGAGCGACATCACGACGACGGCTCGCTTTACACCGCCGCCGAAGTCTGGCGCGCCGCGACCCCTGTGGCTTCTGATGTTGAGAATTTCGCCCGCTTGCGCGTGACCAGCCCGTAGCCGCAGCGGGTTGCCCTCCCGCTCCATGCGGCCAGAACTGAGCGCTTGCGGTTTCCCGGCTGGTCTGAATAAGTCCCGATGTTTATGAGCGCCCAAAAGCTGGCCTGTCCAGTGATCGTTCGCCTCCTCAGCCTTGCGCTGATGCTCACTGGCATGCAGGCATCCGCGCGGGCGGACGACAAGCGCGCGGCGGAGGCGGAAGCGCAAATGGCGGCGGGCGAGGAATTGTCCGGGCGGGGGCAGTTTGAGGAAGCCATCGTGCGCTGGCGGGAAGCGGAGCGCAGCTTTGAGCGGGCGAAGGATGCGGACGGGGAAATCCGCGCGCTGCTGCGGCAGGCGGCGGCTTGCCAGTCGCTCGGGCAGCACCGGCTGGCGCTGCAAGCGCTCGGCGCGGCGGAGGCTTTGGACAAGGGTGCTGCGGAGCACCGCCGCGCGGCGGAGATCAAGGCGGCGCGCGGGGCCATCTCCATTTTTGGGCGGGAATCGGATCAGGCGGAACCGCTGCTGCGCGAGAGCTTGAAAGCGGCGCGGGCGGCGCGGGACACGGCGCTCGCGGCGACGATTCTCAATGACCTCGGCATCGTCCTCACGGCGCAGGGCCGCACGAAGGAAGCACTCGCGGCGTTCGAGGAAGCGACCCGCGGCGGCGATGCGGAACTCGCCGCGAAGGCGCGCAGAAACATGGCGGACGCCGCCTTCGCCGCGAACGACTACGCGGGCGCGGAGCGGTTCGCGGGGCAGGCCGCAAAGGAGGCCTCCGCGCTGCCGGACGGGCACGGGAAGGCGTTTCTGCTCATGGGGACGGCGCAGCTTCTCCAGCAGATTTTTGTCGCCGCGCCTGGGCACAAAAATGCGCTGCGGGCGCAGGCGTTTCGGCTTCATCAGGAGGCCGCGCAGATCGCGGAAAAAACGGGCGACCAGCGCTCGCTCGCCTACGCGCTCGGCTATCAGGGCACGCTTTACGAATTTGAAAAGCGCGATGCCGAAGCGCTCGCACTGACGCGGCGCGCGGTCTTTGCCGCGCAGCAGGCGCACTCGCCCGATGCGCTCTACCGCTGGCAATGGCAGTCCGGGCGGCTGCTCGCGAAGCAGAAGGAACGGGAACCCGCAATCGAAGCGTACCGCCGCGCGGTGGCGACGCTCCAGACGATCCGCAACGACGTTTCCATCCGGCACGGCAACCGCAATGCGCACTCGTCGTTTCGCGAGGCGGTCGGCGGAATTTATTTTGAACTCGCGGACCTGCTCCTCCAGAGCGCGGACAAGGCCAAAGGCGACGAGGAAGTGCAGGCGCTGCTCCGCGAGGCGCGCGACACGGCGGAGCTGCTCAAGGCCGCGGAACTCGAAGACTATTTTCAGGACGACTGCGTGAACCTGCTCAAGTCGAAGACCAAAAAAGTCGAAACCATTTCGACGACGGCGGCGGTGATTTACATCGTCGCGCTGCCCACGCGCACGGAGCTGCTGGTGAGCCTGCCCTCCGGCAAACTGGAGCGCTTCAAGGTGGACGTGCCGGAGGAGAAGCTGACGGAGACGGTGCGGCTTTTCCGGCTGAATCTCGAGGACCGCAGCACGGAAAGTTTCATCGAGCAGGCGCAGCAGCTTTATGCGTGGCTGATCAAGCCGCTCGAACCGCTGATGGCCAGCGGGCGGCTCGACACGATGGTCTTCGTCCCCGACGGCGCGCTGCGCACCATCCCGATGTCGGCGCTGCATGACGGCGAAAAATTTCTCATCGAAAAGTACGCGGTCGCGGTCACGCCGGGCCTGGAGCTGATGGAGGCGAAGCCGGTCGCGCGGGTGCAGGCGCGGGTCATGATCAGCGGGCTCTCCGAGGAAAAGGAGGGCTTTCCCGCACTCACCAACGTGCCGCAGGAGATCGCGCAAATCGGGAAGCTCTACGGCCAAAACCACACCTTGATGAACAAGACCTTTGAGCACGACGCGCTCGGCGAAGGGCTGGCCCGCGAGCCGTTCACGATGGTGCATATCGCCTCGCACGGACATTTCGACAACGACGTGCGCAAGAGCTTCGTGCTGACCTTCGACAAGCATCTCACGCTCGACGATCTCGAACGCTACATCCGCCCCGCGCAGCTCCGCGACCAGGCGATCGAGCTGCTCACGCTGAGCGCCTGCCAGACGGCGGCGGGCGATGACCGCGCGGCGCTCGGGCTCGCCGGAGTGGCGGTGAAAGCCGGCGCGCGGGCGGCGTTTGCGAC
>JANXWQ010000583.1 GCA_025351065.1 Chthoniobacter sp.
CTCGACGACACCGGCGACCCGGAAATTCTCACGCGCATCAACGCCTACGAGATGGCCTTTCGCATGCAGACGAGCGCGCCGGAACTGATGGATCTGCAAAGCGAAACGCCCGAGACGCTCGCGCTCTACGGCGTGAAACCGGGCGAGCCGAGCTTTGCGAATAACTGCCTGCTCGCGCGGCGGCTCGCGGAGCGCGGCGTGCGTTTCATCCAGCTCTATCACACGAATTGGGACAGCCACGGCGGGCCGGGCGAAAACCTCAACGGCGACTTCGAGAAAGTCTGCGCGCAGGTCGATCAGGCGAGCGCGGCGCTGGTCCTGGACTTGAAAAGACGCGGTCTGCTCGACGACACCCTGGTCATCTGGGGCGGCGAATTTGGCCGCACGCCGATGGGCGAAAATCGCGCAACTATCGGGCGCGATCATCACGTCGATGCGTTCACGATGTGGCTCGCGGGCGGCGGCACGAAGCCGGGGCTGGTCTTCGGCGAGACGGATGAACTCGGCTTCGGCGTGGTGCGCGATCCTGTCCACGTCCACGACCTGCACGCCACGCTGCTGCATCAGCTCGGCTTCGACCACGAGCGGCTGACCTATCGTTTTCAAGGCCGCGACTTTCGCCTGACCGACGTGCATGGGCAGGTCGTGAAAGGGCTACTCGAGTAGCGCCGCGTCAACTCACTGCGGCGCGGGGATGGTGCGGATGCGGCGGCCCTCCTGGCCGGCGGGTTGCGCGCCATTGACGGGCGGTGGCGGGTTGACGACGGGTGCGGTGCTCGGGCGCGGGAGCGCGATGCGGGGCTGCATGCCGGGCGGCTGCGGGGCGCCGGGTATGCCGGGACGCGCGAGGGCGGTTATTCCCGGCTGGCTGGGCAGACCGGGCCGGGGCGGCTGGCCGTTGGGTTGCGGTGCGACGGCGACTGGAGTGGGCTCCTTGCTGAAAACCAGATCCGCATGCACCCCGCCCTTCACGATGTTGGCTTTCGACTCCCCTGGAATGTCCGACCAGGTGATGCCGACAAGCGAGACGCCAAAAGCAGGACTGTTCTGGTCGGCATACGGCTCGTTGCCCAAGAGAGAAAAATGCGCGGAACCATCCTTCGCGATGATGGTTACAAACTCCCGTCCCTCTGGATCACGGCCCACCCCGGTTAGATACCAATTTTCCGCATAGCCCGCCTGCGAAACGGGCGGCGGTGCGGTTGGTGTGGCGAGGGAAAAAAGCGCTTTGTCGCCTTTTTGCTCCGCCATTTTTTCGTAGCGGTCGGCGGGGAAGGGCGCGGGCACGGCGTTTTCCAAGGCGAGGGCCGGGCTGGCGGCGAGGGCGAGGAGTGGGAGGAGGCGTTTCATAGTCGGCGTGGCGGAAATAAACGCCGCGGCGGATGGCGTGTCAACGCAGGCAGCCTGCCCCGTCATTGGCCGGTGCGAGATTTTCTGGAGCCGCCGTTGACAAGGCCGCACCTGCCGCTTACAAACGCCGTCCCGCTTTTCAAAACCAACCGCCTTTTTCCCATGCCTACGACCGAAGTCATCCTCACCGAAAAGATCGCCCACCTTGGCGCCGAAGCCGATGTCGTGAAGGTCAAGCGCGGCTATGCGCGGAACTTTCTCATCCCCCAGCAGAAGGCCCTCGAAATCACGCCCGCGACGATGCGGCGGCTGACCGGCCTGAAGCAGAAGCGCGCCGAGCGCGAAGGTCGCGAGCACAATGAGGCCGAGGAACTCGCGCGGAAGATCAACAAGCTCAAGATCACGATGGAACTCGAGACCGGCGCGACCGGGAAGGCCTTCGGCTCCATCACCGCGGCGGATCTCGCGGACAGGCTCAAGGCTGAGCTGGGCGGCAAGATCGAGATCGACCGGCATCGCATCGTGCTGGAGCGGCCGATCAAGGAAGCGGGCGAGCACGAGGTCACGATTAAGCTGCACCACGACGTGACGGCCAAGCTGAAGGTAATCGTGAAGGCCATCGGCGACGTGGCGCCCGCGCCCGCGCCCGAGGAGGAGCCGGGCGAAAAGACTTACAAGGCCAAGTTCAAAGCCAAGCACACGAAGTAACCGGGCATGGCAAACGAGGCTTCCAGCAAGACTGCGAAGCCCGCCGGAAAAGGTGGGAAAGGCGAAGGCACTGACCTGCGGCAGCCCGCGCATTATCGACCGGATGTTCACCGGTTATTGCCACAGTCGCCGGATGCGGAGAAAGGCGTGCTCTGCTCCTATCTGCTCGCTCCGCGCGAGGTCGGCGGCTTCTGCGCGGAAAAGCAGATCACGCCCGCGCATTTCCACATCCCCGCGCACGGCGAACTCTTCGGCGTGCTGCAAGTGCTTTGGGACGCGAACAAGCCGATTGATTTCATCATCCTGACGGAGCTGCTGCGGGACACGCAGCGGCTCGACATGGTGGGCGGCGCGGCGTTTGTCACGGAGCTGTTCACCTTTCTTCCGACGGCGGCGAATCTCGCCTACTACGTGGAGATCGTGCAGGAAAAGCACACGCTGCGGGAGATCATCAAGGTCTGCACCGAGTACGCGGCGCGCAGCTACGACGAGCAGGACAACGTGCCGAACCTGCTCGACGACGTGGAGGGGAAGATTTTCGCCATCGCGCAGGATCGCTTCAAGGACAAGGCGGCGAGCATGAAGGATCAGGTCATGCAGGCGATCCACGCGATCGAGGAGCTGTATGAAAGGCGCGGCGCGATCACCGGGCTGCCCACCGGACTGGCCGAGTTCGACAAAATGACCGACGGCCTCCACGCCGCCGAGATGATCGTCATCGCGGCGCGGCCCTCGATGGGCAAGACGGCGCTGGCCATGAACATGGCGGAGCATGTGGCGCTTGAGGAAAAGAAAGCCGTGGCCGTCTTCTCGCTCGAAATGAGCACGTCGCAGCTCGTGCAGCGGATGCTTTGCTCCCGCGCCCGCGTGAACCTGGGCAACGTGCGCAACGGCTTCCTCAGCGAGCGCGATTTTCCGGCGCTCACCGCGGCGGCGTCGAAGCTCGCGGAGAGCAAGTTCTTCATCGATGACACGCCCGGCCTTTCCATCCTCGAACTCCGCGCCAAGGCCCGCCGGCTCAAGAGCCAGCACGACATCGCGGCGATCTTCATCGACTACCTCCAGCTCCTGCGCAGCACCAGCAAGCGTGCGCAAGACAACCGCCAGCTCGAGATCGCGGAGATTTCCTCGGGACTGAAAAGCCTCGCGAAAGAGCTGAACATTCCCATCGTCGTGCTCGCCCAGCTCAACCGGAATCCCGAGGGCCGCACCGGCGAAGCCAAGGGCCGCCCGCGCCTTTCCGACCTGCGCGAATCCGGCTCCATCGAGCAGGACGCCGACGTGGTCGGACTGCTCATCCGCGACGAGTATTACGCCGACACCGACGAGGACAAAAAGGAGGCCGAGGGCAAGGCCACGCTGATCATTGCCAAGCAGCGTAACGGCCCGGTCGGCGACATCCCGCTGACGTTCCTGAAAGAGTTCACGCGCTTTGAAAATCGCGCGCGGGAAGTGGCGGAGGAATGACGAAGCGACGGGAGCCTCCCGTCATTACTTCTTCCGGCGGTGCGCGGCCTGCGTCACATCCCGCACCGTCGGCCCGGCGACCCAGTGGCCGGGGATGACGACGGTTTTCTGCTGCATCGGGATGCCGAACTCATTGCGCCGAAGCTGCGCGTCCACGAGATCGAGGGCCGCCGCGCCGACGAGTTCGGCGTTCTGATTCATGCCGGCCCACTGCGCCTCGTCGGCGCTCACGCCGAGATTGGCGAGGCCCACATCCAGCGGCACGCGCACGCCGAGTTCCTTGAGCACGCGCGTGCACTGCCACGATTGCGTGAGGATGACATCGGGCCGGTGCTTCCTGAACCAGGCGGCGAAGGCTTCGTCGAAGCGTCCGTCCGTCAGCAGCGGTGGCACCCGCTGCGCGGCGGGCACCGCGCTTTGTTCGACGAGCATGCCAGCAGACCAGTTGCGCTTCACGCGCTCGTCGCCGTCGCGCGTGAGCGCCAGGCCGATGCGCCGGTAGCCGAGGCGCGTGAGTTCGGCGATGGCGAGGCGGATGGTCGAATACTGGTCGTTGCTCGCACGGTGGATGTTCGGCGAGGTCACGGAATAGCCGATGGCCGCCGCGGCCAAGTGCGACCAGTCGAGCGCGAGCGTGCCGCCGCCGGAGGGCAGCGGGGCGATGACTAGGCCGAGGATGTTGCGCGCAAAAAGAACATCGCAGAAACGCTTTTCCGACAGCCCCGGCCGGCGCAGCCAATGTTCTTCGAGCGTGTAACCCAGGGCCTCGGCGCGCTTTTTCGCCCCGCTGTGAAACTCGGTGAAAAGCCCCGGCTGCCGCCAGCCGTCCTCGGTGGGATACGCGGTCACGTAGGCGAGCGTGGTCGGGCGTTTCACCGTGCGGCCGTGGCGCAGTTGCGTCATCAGCGCGGAGACCATCGGGTTGGGCCGGTAGCCCATTTCGTCGGCCGCTTTGCGAATGCGGGCGATGGTCGCAGGGGAAATTTTCGGGCTGTTGCGCAAGGCGAGCGAGACGGCCATGCGGGAGCAGCCGACCACATCGGCGATCTGCTGCATGGTGGGCTGCTGGTCGGGCTCCATACGTGGAGGTATATCGTAAAGCGTCGGCCCTGTAAAACGCTCAATCGCAGGCCTGCCGAGCCGCTTGCCAAGGCCGCGCCGGGCTCCCTAGATTCGCGGCCCTTGGACACTCCGCAGACACTCGCGATCATCGCCGGCAATGGTGCCTACCCGCAGGCCATGGCCCGCGCCGCACGGGCCGCGGGCGTGGCGCGGATCGCCGCAGCCGCCTTTCAAAACGAGACGGACGAGGCGCTCGGAGCGCTCGTGGAGGAACTCGAATGGCTGCGTGTCGGACAGCTCGGAAAGCTGCTCGGTTTTTTGAAAAAAACGGGCGCGACGCATGCGGTCATGGCGGGGCAAATTCATCCGCGCAATCTCTTCGACTTGCGCCCAGACATCAAAGCGCTCGTCGTTTTGGCGAAGCTCAAGCGGCGCAACGCCGAGAGCATCTTCGGCGCGATCGCCGACGAGATGAAAGCCATCGGCGTGGAGCTGCTGCCAGCAACCACTTTCATGGAGGAGCATCTCGCGCCCGCCGGGCTCATCGCCGGGCCGCGGCTGAAGCCGCGCGAGGAGGACGACGTGCGCTACGGCTTTCACATCGCGAAGGAATCCAGCCGCCTCGACATCGGCCAGACCGTCGTCGTGAAAAACGGCACGGTGCTCGCGGTGGAAGCCTTTGAAGGGACGAACGCGGCGATGAAACGCGGCGGCGAACTCGGGCGCAAAGATGCCGTCATGGTGAAGGTCTCGAAGCCGAATCAGGACTTCCGTTTCGACGTGCCGGTCATCGGCCCCCTCACCCTCGAAGCCGCGCACGAAGCCCGCATCCGCGCGGTGGGAGTCGAGGCCGGCAGGACGCTGCTTTTGGAAAAGGAAAAACTCACCGCGCTCGCCGAGCAGCACCGCATCTCGATCTTCGGCCTTAGCTGCAAATGATTTGGAACCACGGATTTCACGGATTACACGGATTTTAAGACAAGGAGGCGGAGATGAAACATGAGAAGATTACGCGGTTGATTATTGGGGCGGCGATGAAGGTGCATTCGCGGCTGCGAC
The DNA here is from genome assembly GCA_025351065.1 of Chthoniobacter sp. GTDB lineage: Bacteria > Verrucomicrobiota > Verrucomicrobiia > Chthoniobacterales > Chthoniobacteraceae > Chthoniobacter. The sequence goes on from JANXWQ010000583.1 coordinate 5,647, forward strand.
CGGGATTGGACGAATCCTTTTATGAAAAGGCGCTCGTTATTGAACTGGCTCAGATGGGTCTCCGTGTGGAAAACCAGCGGGCTTTTCCGGTGCATTATGAGGGGCATTTTCTTGGCAAGCTGGTTCCAGATCTGATTGTCGAAAATGCGGTCATCGCGGACCCAAAGGTCGTTCGCGCGTTTGATGAAACTCATGTTGCCCAAATGCTCGGCTATCTAAACATCACCGGCCTCGAGGTTGCTCTGCTCCTGAATTTCAAGCACGCCAGCCTCCAATGGAAACGCATCGTCACCGGAGCTAGCGAACAAAATGATGAATCTCAATCCTCCCCATAATCCGTGTAATCTGTGCAATCCGTGAAATCCGTGGTCACCTCTTCCACCCCTATCCGCCTCGGCGTCATCGGCACCGGCAGCATGGGGAAAAATCACGCGCGCATTTTTGCCGGGCTGCCGGACGCGCAGTTCACCGCTGTGCTCGATGAACGCGCGGAGGTCGCGGGCGAAATCGCGGCGCAGCACGGGGCGCGGGCATTCGCGAAGCTCGAGGAGTTCGCCGAGGCCATCGACGCGGCGACCGTGGCCACGCCGACGGTCACACATTTCGCCATCGCGAAGGCGCTGCTCGAACGCGGCAAGCACGTCCTCGTCGAAAAGCCCTTCACCGAAACGCCCGAGCAGGCCCGCGAACTCTGCGCCCTCGCGCAGCAGCGCGACCTCGTCCTCCAGGTCGGCCACATCGAGCGCTTCAATCCCGTCCTCTCCGCGCTCGAAGCCCGGCTCACCCGCCCGCGCTTCATCGAGGCCACCCGCCTTTCGCCCTACCCCGGCCGCTCGCTCGATGTCGGCGTCGTGCTCGACGTGATGATCCACGACCTCGAAATCATCCTCCACCTCGTCCGCTCCCCCGTCGTCCAGACCGATGCCGTCGGGGTGTCCGTGCTCAGCAAACGCGAAGACATCGCCAACGTCCGCCTGCGCTTTGAAAACGGCTGCGTCGCCAACATCACCGCGAGCCGCATCTCGCAGGACAAGCTGCGCAAAATCCGCGTCTTCCAGCAGGACGCCTATCTCTCGCTCGATTACCAAAACCAAAGCGGCTACCTCCTCCGCCTCGCCCGCGACGACGAAAAGGAAAGCACCTTCCTCGGCAAAATCCTCGGCGTCGCCACCGACAGCACCATCGTCACCGAGTTCGCGGGACAGCGCATCGTCCGCGAGCCCGTGCCCGTGGAAAGGGACGAGCCGCTGAAGCGCGAACTCGCGGACTTCGTCGCCTGCGCCCGCGCCGGCGCGCAGCCGAAAGTCTCGGGCCACGAGGCCACCGCCGCGCTGGAACTGGCGCTCAAGATCACCCATCTCATCGAGGAACAAAGCCGGACGCATGTGGAATGAGCAGTTTGTAAGTCCACGACGCGCGTGGAAAAACTCCCGTAATCCTGCGGGATCGGCAGCGTCACCGGGCGGCGTTGGTGTTCGTCAACAAAACCTCGACACCGGTGGTGGCCTGCCCCCGAACTTTGAGCCACTTGCTATGAGAGTTTTGGTTGGTTTTCGGGTTGGGTTTGGGG
>JANXWQ010000262.1 GCA_025351065.1 Chthoniobacter sp.
GCGCGGCCCCGCGTCCCGACTCCCGTTCCCGTTTTTCGTCACACCCGGAGCACACTCTTTCGCCGGATTCGAGAAACTGGAGGAAGCACGACCATTTTCCGCAATCGGTGCATTCCCACCGGAGATTTGCGCGGCGGCGAGTTGGAGGTCTGGCGGGCATGGATAGAAACTATCCACGCTGCGCGGAGAGGTCAAGCCGTCAGAATTGGCCGCTTGTTCCACAACTGCCGACTCGACAGCCGTTCCGTCTGCCAGTGTGGGAGCCGATGGGTGTGAAAACGGGTTTTCCGTGTGTTTCGGCCAGATATGGCAAATAGCTAAAGCACGGTGGTCGGCTTCGCCGACCACCGTGCATGAGCTTTTGCCGCCGTGTTCCACAATCGGCGTTCCGCGTTCCGCCAATCCTGCATCCGCAGGCACCGAACCCGGCGCAGCAGTCGCACCGGGCACAGAGGAAAGCAACTCCGATTTTATATGACATATATTGTATTATGTTTTATATAACCCGCTGACGTAGAGGTGGATATTGGTCTGTGAATAATTTGTGAAGGACTCTCCGACTCCAGCGGGAACTGCGCGGTGCGGCAGATTTATTCACCGATCACTTGCGCGCTTTCTGAAGCGCCTTGCCCGTGCCTTACCCGAGCAGCTCGCGGATATCGTCTATGGTCAGTCCCTCCATCAGCGGCTGCTCGTGATCGAGGGTCGCGTCGATCATCCCTTTCTTCCGGGTCTGGAGCGCGAGGATCTTCTCTTCGACGGTGTCGCGGCTGATCAGCTTGTAGGACGTGACCACCTTCTTTTGGCCGATCCGGTGGGCGCGGTCGGTGGCCTGGCTTTCCACAGCCGGATTCCACCAAGGATCGAAGTGAATTACAGTGTCGGCGCTCGTCAGATTGAGCCCGGTTCCGCCGGCTTTGAGGCTGATGAGGAAAATGGAAGCATCGCCGGACTCGAAGCGGTCCACCTCGGCGGCGCGGTCTTTGGTTTGCCCGTCCAAGTAGCATTGCGCAATCTCCAGTCGGGCCAGCGTCTCGCGGAGGATTTTGAGCATTGAGGTGAATTGGCTGAAAATCAGCACGCGATGCCCGCCGTCTATCGCTTCGTTGAGGAGTTCCTCCAGCATCAGGAGCTTCCCGGAGGGCTCGCGAGGGTCAGTTTCCTCTTCCATCTTCAGGAGTCGGAGGTCGCAGCAGGTTTGGCGGAGGCGAAGCAGCGCCGTCAGCATGAGCATTCGCGCCTTGGCTTGATCCTTCGCGCCCGACCATTCGGAGGCTTGCTGGCGGGTGGCGTTTGCGAGCTTTGTGTATATCTCGCGCTGCGACTCTGTTAGTTCACAATAAGCAATATGCTCGATTTTGTCCGGCAATTCAGTAAGAACTGATTTTTTCAGGCGACGCAGGATGCAGGGCTGCAGGCGCTTGATGAGTCGCTGATGAATGGGACCGCTCGGGTCGCTCTCGATGGGTTGCTGGAAGCGCTCGCGGAAATCCTGGCGCGAGCCGAGGTAGCCGGGCATGAGGAAGTTCATCAGCGACCAGATGTCTGCGAGTGAGTTCTCCACGGGCGTTCCCGTTAGGGCCAGGCGGCGCTTTGCTTTCAGGGAAAATGCGGACTGGGCGTTCTGGCTGTCGGGATTCTTGATGTGCTGCGCTTCATCGAGGACCACCGCCACAAAGTCGGTCTGTCGGTAGAGATCAATGTCGCGGCGCAGCAGCGCGTAGCTGGTGATAACCAAATCCGCCGCCTTGAGCGGTTCGCCAAACAGCGTCCGGCGTTCAGCACCTTGGATGGCGAGGGTGCGGAGTTGTGGGGCGAAGCGTTTTGCCTCGCGCTCCCAATTGAAGACTAGGGATGACGGGCAAATGACGAGTGATTTTCCCGTGATGCCAGACAAAAATGCCAGCGTTTGGACGGTTTTTCCTAAACCCATTTCATCCGCAAGAAGTCCATTTAAGCCTCTGCTAAACAGTGAGCTAAGCCATTTAACGCCATCTTTTTGATAGGGCCGCAGGACGCTTTCAAAGGAGCCGAAGTTGACCGGCTCAACCCCCTGCTCATTTTCGCCCGGTGAAACCCATTCGCGCCATCCGGAATCGCTGCGTACTTCGCCCCCCTGTTCTTTCGCCATTTCGCCGAGGAAGGGTGCATGGCAGCGGGCAATGCGGTAGGTGCCGGGTTGGCGCTGTTCGGGGTTGCAGTCGGTCAGTGCGTCTTGGAATTCATTGAGCAGGCCGGGATCGAACACGGCGATTTTGCGGTTCCTGAGCCGGGTGGAGCTTTGACCGGATTGGAGGAGCCGCTGGATTTCGGCGGCGGAAAAGCGGTCGCCGCCGGGGGTGGCGAGTTCGTATTGCAGGTCGAACCAGTTCTCGCCCGAGGTGCGGATTTCGAGGCGCGGCTGGATGCGCTCAATGTCGCGGGTGACATGGGCGAAGCGGCTGCCGATAGTGACCGTCCACTCTTTTTCGAGCCGAGGCAGGTCGCGGGCGAAGAAGGCGAGGATCGCCGGTTCGCCTTTCAAGATGAGCTGCGCGGTGCGGTCCGGGCCGTCGAAGCCAGACGCGTGCAGACGGTCGAGCGCCTGGCGTTCGGCGGCGTGATGGCGGGGCGTTTTCGAGGCACGCGGTGGGGCGGCCTCGATGGTGAAACGGTCATTGCCATAGAGCGCATCGAGGCGGGCCGTGAGATGGTTGAGAGAGCCTTCGAGGGCCAGGGCGAAGCGGGGCAAGTCGACCTCGTTGGGAGTTGTGACGGCTGGGGCGGGTTCGGCGGCCAGGGGGTAAAAGGCGGAGCCGTGGAGGAGCCAGGCGGATGAGCCATTGGCGAGGATCAGGGCGTCGGCTGGCAGGTTGGGCGCGGGGCGAAACGGTGTGGTGTGGATGGCGGCGGGCGCGTTTTTGGCGAAGGTGACGCGCGGGTGGCTGGCGAGCGCGGGGAGCAGGCCGAGAAAGGCGGTGCGGCCAAGCGTGACGATGCCGGGCAGGGCTCCTCCGGCGAGGGAGCGCAGCTTTTCCAAGACAGGCAGGTCGGTGGGCGAAACGCGGAAGCGCTGCGTGCTGTCTAGGGCGGAGAGAAGGATGCGGCGGCCTTTCGCCGCGGCTTCGAGGCCGAGGGTGATGGCGTCCCGCTCCCACGCCGGTTTGAAATTCGGTGGCAGCACCACATGCAGTTCCAGCGGGTCGCCGTCGTCCGTGCTGAAGTTTGGGCCGGCAGCTTTCGGCGCTGCCGCGGCTGCCACGGGAGGATCGGGCGCGGGTGCGGCGGTCGGTTTCATCCACTCGAGACCCACGGCGAGCGCATGCGCGCAGATCACGCCGTCGCGCCGCGCCGCGCGGCAGGTACACAGATTCTCGACATGCGACGGCGAGGTGATCCGCAGCCCGGATTTCAGCTCGCCCTCGCCTTCGCGCACCCGCCCTTCCAGCAGCGGCGGCGCGTAGGTCACGGCGCGCACGCGCCCGGCGGCGTGCAGACCGCGGGCTTCGCGCAGTGCCTGCCAGCCGCCGCATTCGCTGAGAAATCTTTCGGTAATCGGGATCATCGCATCGGGAAAAAATCTGCGCCCACGGATGCCACGCTTTGCCCGGACGCGGGAGGTTTTTCGCGGGAAAAATCCAGTCTGTGTTTTCTTCCATCCCTGCTGGGACTTGATCTTCTCACGCCGTTACACCCAGCGATGAATCGCTGGGCTATTATCGTCCGTCCGTGCGGGACTGCTGACTCCCGGACATCATTCTCCACGCGTCCTGCATTTCCCTTCTCGTCAAAACACCGCTCCTCGCTAAAGTCCGCGCCCCTATGAAAATCATCGCGGTCGCCAATCAGAAAGGCGGCGTGGGCAAAACCACGACCTCCGTCAATCTCGCGGCCTGCCTCGCCGCCCGCGGCGCGCGCATCCTCCTCAT
>JANXWQ010000618.1 GCA_025351065.1 Chthoniobacter sp.
CCGCTGGGACGACGACGCGGGTCAGACCTCGCAGATGCGCGTGAAGGAATCCTCCCACGACTACCGCTACTTTCCCGACCCCGACCTGCTGCCGGTGAACACGACCGTCTTCATGGACGAAGTCCGCGCCCGCCGCCCCGAGCTGCCCGGCGAGAAACGCGACCGCTTCGAGCGCGACTTCGGCGTGACCGCCTACGACGCCTCCGTGCTCGCCAGCGACCAGGCGCTCGCGACTTACTTCGACGCCGCCGCGCACGGTGCGGCCAAGCCGAAAAGCGTTGCCAACTGGATCATCAACGAACTGCTCAGCGCGCTCGCCGCCGCGGAAAAATCCGTTGCGGATTCGCCCCTGCCGCCCGCCGAACTGCGCGCGCTCACCGACCTGATCGACGCGCAAACCATCAGCGGCTCGCAGGGCAAAACCGTCTTCGCCGAAATGTTTGCCACCGGCCAAACCGCCGCGCAGATCGTCGAGGAAAAAGGGCTGCGGCAGATGAGCGACACCGGCGCGCTTGAGGCGCTATGCGACCAGGCCATCGCCGCCAGCGCGCGGGCCGTGGCCGAATACAAAGCTGGCAAAATGCAGGCGATCAACTCTATCAAGGGGCAGGTGATGAAACTCTCGCAGGGCAAAGCCAACCCCGTAGTCGTCAGCGAAATCCTTGCGCGCAAACTCGCCGAATAAAAACCGCCGCCATGAAAACCAAACTCCTCGCTTTCACCCTCTGCCTCACGCTCGCCGCCGCCTCGGACGCGGCCACGAAAAAAGGCCGCAGCTCTGGCGCCGGCACGCTGCCGCCGAAGTCGAAAATGATCGTCATGCCGCCGCTCCCGCCCGTCCCGCAAGTCGCGGAGCGGCCCGTCGGCGCGCTCATCACCACGGACATTGGCGGGCGCGACCTGGAGTTTCTCACCAGCTCGGTCGAGAGCGGGCTGCTGGTCGCCGCGCTCGGCGAACTCGCGAAGGCCCGCGCCGAATCCGGCGCGATCAAGGACGTGGGCTCCGCGCTGGCCAACACCCAGGCCGACGAAAACAAGCAGCTCATCCGCCTCGCCGCGCTCAAAGGCGTGAAACTTTCCGCGGATCCACCCGCGCAGCAGGCCGCGCTGACCGACGAACTCGGCAAGCTCACCGGCTCGGTTTTCGACAAGGCGTGCATGGACAAAATCATCCTCATCAGCAAAGACGCCGTCGCCGCCTACGAGGGCGCGGCCGAATCGAAGGACGCCGACATCAAGAATTTCTCCGTGGAAATGCTCCCCATCTCGAAGGAAAAACTCCGCCTCGCGGAAAAAATGACCGGTGCCGGCATGAAGGCCGCGAAAGCCCTATTCCGCACCGGTGCCAAACCTCCCGCGGCCACCCCGGCGGTGGTCACTCCCTCGGCCCCGGCCCCGGCCCCGATCCCGCCGCCTGCACCCGCCCGTTGAGCGCAGGGGGCAAGCCCCGCGCGGCTACGACTCGATCCGCACTTTCGTCCCGACGCGCACTTTCGCGTAGAGGATCGGCGCGATGTCCGCGGGCAGGCGGATGCAGCCGTGCGAGGCGGCGTAGCCGGGGAGGATGCCGATGTGCATGCCCACGCCGGTGGGCGTGAGGCGGCAGAACCATTTCATCGGCGCGCCCTCGTAGTGCGTGCCGCTCGGCGCGGAGTCGATCTTCGTGCTCACGCCGCCGCGCACGATGCGCCCGCCGTGATCCACGAAGTTGCCATAGACGCTCGACCGGTGGTCCGGGTCTTTTTCCAAAACGCTGAAGCTGCCGGACGGCGACTCGTGGCCCGCTTTGCCGGAGGAAATGGGCGAGTCGATATAGACCTGCTCGCCGGTCATGAGATAGACGCGCTGCTTGCTGAGCGAGATGACGACGTGCGAATTGTCGGGCGTGACCGCGGCCTCGAGTTCCTTGTTGATGACCGGGCCTTTTTGCCGGCCGATCATGTCCGAGGCTTTGCGCATCGGCGCGTTGGGATTGCGCGAGCCCCAGAATTGCGCGGCGGCGTCCGGCGCGAAGCCGCCGAGGAGCAGCAGCAGGGTGGCCGTGAGGGTAGAGAGGTGGCGGACGCTTTTCATGGTCTCCTCGACACGAGCTTCTCGTCCTATCGCTCGACGCGCTTGTCCTGGTGGGCCCACTGGGCGCAGCTCGCAGAGAACTTCCTTCCGCGCCGCTACCGCTGGTTCGTAACGCCTA
>JANXWQ010000022.1 GCA_025351065.1 Chthoniobacter sp.
CAGGCGTCGCTCCGCGAGCAGGTCAGCATCGTCACGCAGGAGACGTTTCTTTTTCACACCACCATCGCCGCGAACATCCGCTACGGCCGCCTCGACGCGACCGACGCCGAGGTGCAATCCGCCGCTCGGCAGGCCTTCGCGCACGACTTCATCCTGGTGCAACCGCACGGATACGAGACCATCATCGGCGACAAAGGCTGCAACCTCTCCGGCGGCCAGCAGCAGCGCCTGTCCATCGCCCGCGCGCTGCTCAAGAACGCGCCCATCCTCCTCCTCGATGAAGCCACGAGCGCGCTCGACACCGAGTCCGAAAAGGAAATCCAGCGCGCGCTCGATGTCCTCTCGCAAGGCCGCACCGTCATCGCCATCGCGCACCGTCTTTCCACTATCCTGAATGCCGACCAAATCGTGGTGCTCGAAAACGGGCGCATCAAGGAAGTGGGCACGCACCGCGAGCTGTTCGAGAAAAGCGGCTATTACCGCCGGCTCTACGACCTGCAATTCAGCCGCCACCATGGCGAAGATGTGCCGCTGGCGGAACTCACCGCCACGTCCTAAACTTGCGCCCTTGTGAAAACGCCCGCCCTCATTTTCGCCCTCGCTTTTCTCCCGCTCGTCTCGGCCCGCGCGCAGGGCACCATCAAGGCCACCACGCGCATGCGGCCCGACGGCACGACCTCGACGACGGTCATCAATCCCGACACGCGCACGTCCGAGGAGACCATCGCCGACGACAAGGGCAAGGTGCTGAGCAAGACGGTCTATTTTCTGAACGAGCAGAATTTTGCGCGCGGCGCGACCCACCTCGATGCCTTGGGCAAGGTGCGCTACAAGGAGTCCTACAAATTCGATTACTCCGGGCGCATCACCGAATCGACGCTCTTCAGCGCGACCAACCAGCCGCTCGGGCGGCGCGTCTTTGTGTATGAGGGCAAATTGCAGGCGCGCATCGAGGACTACGACGCGCAGGGCAATCTCGTCTCCGGCGGGAAAACGCGCGGCGGCACGGGCGAGGTGCGGCGGGCGATTCCGGTGCGGTGATCCGCCGCGACGCGGCGCGCATTGTCATGGCGCTGGCTCGTCTCTAGCTTCGCCTCCTCGCATGCTTTTCTTTGCCCGCCGTTCGTCCGCGCTTCCCATTTTGCTCGCCGCTGTGTTGCTCGCGGGCGGCTGCGAGCGAAAGGAGCCGGTGGCGGAGCGGAAGTTCCAGCTGCTCCTTGATGAAAACACGAGGCTTGTGCGCGCGGTCAGTTCCCAAATTCCGGAATATGCTGCGATGGGGTCATCTGACGATCTCGCTGACGGCGAAGTGAAATTCTCACCCGAAGTTGAGCGGAAAATCACCGCGTCGAATGACCGGCTGCGCGCTCTGCTCGCGGGCCGCGACCGGACGAAGGCGCTGGCGGCGAACAAAACGCTGCGCGAAGAAATCGAACGGCAGGTCGTGGCGATCCGCGGGCTCGAATTCAAGACGCCGGTCGATTACCAGATGCTCAACCGCAAGGAGATCAAGCAGACCATGGCGCAGAAGCTCGCCGAGGTTTTTTCCGAGCAGGAATTCAAGGACATGACCGAGGCGATGGCCGCGCTCGGGCTGCTGCCGGCGGGCTTTCCGCTGCGCGAAAAATACATCGACCTCCTCGGCGAGCAAGTCGCCGCGTTTTACGACCAGCATGCGCACAAGCTGTTCATGTACGAGGACGCCTCGCTCGAAAACGCGCAGAACCGCGTGGTGCTCGCGCACGAGTTGACCCACGCCCTGCAGGACCAGTATTTCGGCCTCAAGAGCCTGCCGCTCGAAATCAAAAACAACGACGACCGCGCCGCTGCCGCGAGTGCGCTGGTCGAGGGCGAGGCGACGCTGGTGATGAGCGAATTCATGCTCAAAAACATGTCGCGCCAGATGCTCAAGGACAGCGTGGTGTCGTCCTTCACGCAGAACATGAAGCAGCTCGAAACCGCGCCGCGCTTCCTGCGCGAGATGCTCGTCTTTCCCTATCTGCGCGGGCAGGAATTCTGCGCCGTGCTTTTCGCTCAGGGCAACTACGAGGCTGTGTCGAAGGCCTACGCGCACCCGCCGAGTTCGAGCGCGCAGATTCTGCATCCGCAGAAATTTCTCGCGCACGAGGAGCCGGTCGCCATCGAGTGGCCGGACGTGAAGGTGAAAGGCGAGATGCCCGTCGCCGACAACTGCGTGGGCGAAATGGGCGTGCGGATTCTTTTCGCCGAATGGCTCGACGCGCCGACCGGCGAGCGCGCCGCCGCCGGCTGGCGCGGGGATCGCTATTTGTATTTCGCCAGCGGCCAGGCGCTCGTCTGGAAAACCGTGTGGGCCAATGCGCAGGAGGCTGGCGAGTTTTTCGACGCCGAGAAAAAGCTCCTCGAAAAGCGCCACGCATTGAAAGATCCGCGCACCGCAGGACGCAGCTACGAGGCCGACGCGCCCCGCGTCATCCGGCTCCGCCAGACGGACGCCAACGAGGTCATCGTCATCGACGCGGCAAACGCCGACTGGGCGCAGGCTCTCAGCGAGCGGTTCTGATTTTCTCAGCGCCGCTTCTCCACCGCGGCGACCTCGCGTTTCAGCAGCGCGGACACGCGGTGTTTCACGAGATAAACCTGCGCGATGCTCACGCCCAACTCCGCCGCGACCTTCGCCGCCGGCCACTGCTTCACGATGAGGCAGTCGAAAATCTGGTAGCGCTTTGGGTCGATCTTGCGCTTCACCCGCTCGAGCGCGGCAGCGACCACATTGCGCTGCCACTCCGCCTCCCACGCGGCGTCGAGGTCGAAGCCGTCGGGTACGCGGTCGATGGTTGCCGTGGCGCGGCGGCTGTCGTCGCGCTTCGTCCGCGGCTGCTCGGCGGGCGCGCGTTTGCGAAACTGATCCGCGATGCGCCAGCGCGTGATGTGCAGCAGCCAGCCTTTGAACGAGCCCGCCGCGCGCTCGTACTTCGTGATGTTTTTCGCCACCGTGATGACCGTCTCCTGCACCACATCCTGCGCCTCCGCGTCGGTCAGCCCGGCCTTGCGCGCCACGCCGTAGATGAGCCGCCAGTAGGTTTCAAAAAACTCCTGCCACTTCCGCTGGTCGCCGAGATCCGTCAGCCGCTCGACGAGGCTGCGCCGCGTGGCGGTCAGGCGTCGTTCGTTCGTCGCGGGGCTGGCGGGTTTCATCGGCGGGAGTTTAGCAAAGCGCGCGCGCCGCGCTGACAGGAATCTTTCCCAAACGCGCCGCGCCCGCTACGCTCCGTCGCGTGCAACTTCCCCTCGCCGGCAAATCCCTCGTCGTCATCGGCGGCACCACCGGGCTCGGCCTGTCCGCCGCCAAAGCCTTTGTGGAAGCCGGTGCGCGGGTCATCGTGGTCGGGCGCAAAGCCGCGAGCGTGGACGTGGCGGCGGCCACGCTCGGGGAAAACGCCCGCGCCATTTCCGCCGATGCCTGCGACCCCGGCACTGCGCCGCGCGCCATCGCGGAGGCGGTCGCGGCGTTCGGAAAATTCGACGGCCTCTACCACGTCGCAGGCGGCAGCGGACGCCGGATGGGCGACGGCCCGCTGCACGAACTGACCGACGAAGGCTGGCGCGCGACCTTCGATCTCAACCTCACCTCAATGATGATGTCGAACCGCGCCGCCGTCCGCCAGTTTCTCGCGCAGGGCACCGGCGGCAGCATCCTGAACATGGGCAGCGTGCTCGCGTGGAGCCCGTCGCCGCGGCACTTTTCCACGCACGCCTACGCGGCGGCCAAAGCCGCGATGATCGGCTTCAGCAAAGCGACGGCGGCCTATTACGCGCCGCAGAATATCCGCATCAACGTGCTCGCGCCCGCGTTGGTCGAGACGCCG
>JANXWQ010000034.1 GCA_025351065.1 Chthoniobacter sp.
GCGGGTGCCGATGCAGCGGTTATAAGCCATGACGTTCAGGCCGTCCTCGCTATGCACGGTGGCGTTGACCGGGCAGACAGTTTCGCACGGCGCGTTCTCGCAGTGCTGGCACATCATGGGTTGCGAAACCATCTCGGGATCCGCGTCGTTTTCGTCCGTGCTGGCGAAATAACGGTCAGTGCGAATCCAGTGCATCTCGCGGCCTTCCATGACCTGCTCCTTGCCGACGATCGGGATGTTATTCTCCGACTGGCATGCAACCATGCACGCCGAGCAGCCGATGCACGTATTGAGATCGACGACCATGCCCCACGCATGCGGGTCGAGGCTGGCGGCGGTGTTAAGCGGCGGGTTCGAGTAAAGCGAGACATTCGGCGGATTGTGGGCGTCCATGCCCATCGTCTTCGCGAAATCGGGGTCGGCCTTGTATTCGTTGAGCGTGGCCTCGCGGGTGAGGTCGCCGCCGCGGCCTTCGAGCGCCCAATGCTCCTGGGTCAGCGCGAGCTTGTAGGAATCGCCGGTGGCTTTCGCGGTCGCACCAACCGCGAAGTAAGGCTGGGCGGTCGTGCGCAGCGGGTAGGCGTTGAAACCTGTGCCTTTGCCGACACGACCTACAACGCTGCGGCCATAGCCGAGCGCGATGGATATGGAGCCGTCCGCATGACCAGGAGCGATGATCGCCGCAGCCTTCAGCGAGCGTTTCTCGACGGTGATTTCGATGACGGCGTTGTCCCGCTCCCCGATGCCGAGCTTTTTCGCGGTCGCGGGGCTGATCATCGCCGCGTTGTCCCACGTTATTTTCGTGATCGGGTCGGGGATTTCCTGGAGCCAGCCGTTGTTGTTGAAGCGGCCGTCATCGACCTTCGCGCAGCCGGTGAAGACGACTTCGTAGGCGTTCTCGGCGAGCGCGGGAAATGCGGATTTGTCGGCGACATATTTCACCGCCGCCGCGCCGTTGAAGGCGAGCGCCTCGGGCTTGGCCGCGCTGTCGGCGAGGAAGCCGTCGTGCAAAAACTTGGCCCAAGCCACGGTGAAATCTTGCGGCTTGGCCACGGCCTTGAAAGTCTCCTGAACCAGCTCCGGCCCCGCGGGCTTGGGCTGGCCGGCGATTTTGGCGAGCAGGTCGAGTTCGCTCCACGCGCCGAAGAGCGGGAGGATCATCGGCTGCACGGACATGTAACTGCCGTCCGCCCCGAGGCCGTCGCCCCAGCTTTCGAGGTAGTGCGCAAGAGGCGCGTTCCAGTGCGAGAGTTGCGAGGTTTCATCCTCGGCGTGGCCGAGACGGATGACTGTCGGCACGGACTTTTGCAGCTCCGGCCAGTTCAAGTCGGCTGGCGCGTTATAGACCGGATTACCGCCAACGATGACCAGCGTCTTCACCTTCTTGTCGGTGATGTCTTTCGCCAGTTCCGCAATCGACTGCACCGGCTTCACGCTCGCTTTCCGGCCCACGATGGTCTTGCCGAGATTGCCCAGCGCCGCGTTGATCGCCGCCACCAGCACCTGCACCGCCGCCGGCTGCCGCGCGCCGACGAGCACCAGGCTCGCGCCCTTGCTCGCCACGAGATCTTCCGCCGAATACTTGATCCACTCGGCGCTGAATTTCACCGCCGGAGCACCGAAGGTTTTCACCGCGTCGGCCAGCACCGCGTCCTTCGCCGTGACCGCGATTTCCGCCGCCAGCGCGAGCGCAAACGCGCCGATCTGGCTGGCCGGAATGCGCACCCGATGGTCGGCGATGCCGCCGGTGATCGTGTAGCGGTTTTCCGCCACGTAGAGCCGGTTCATCTTCGATTCCGGCCCGTTCACTTTCCGCCGGGCGGAAAACTCGCGGATCGTGTTCACGTCGCCCTCGGTGCCGAGGAAATCGCAGTCCAACGACAGGATCACGTCGGCCTTGTCGATCAGCGCCACTGCTTCCACGCCCTCGCCAAACGCCACCACCGCTGCCTCCTCCGCCAGCTCCGTGCCCAGCGGCTCATAGACCACCCACGTCACTTTCGAGAACTTCTTCGCGATCTCCCCACGCAGCCGCTCCCGCGTCGGCGAACTGTCCTTCTCCAGCAACAGCGCCAGCCCGTCGCCGTCGCCGCTCCCTTGCAAAACCTCATCCAGCGCCTTCTCAAACGCCGCCGCATCGGACTGCTTCCCGCCGTTCACAAAATAACGCGCCCGATCCGTATCGTACAGATCCAGCACCGACGACTGCGCAAACAAATCCGTCGTCCCCTTGCTCACCGGATGCAGCGGATTGCCCTCGATCTTTGTTGGCCGCCCGTCGTGCGTCGTCGCCACCAGCGGCGCATATCCGCGGCGCGTCGGGCGCGACGTGGTGTAAAACAGCGGCTTGCCCGGAATCGACCACTCCACCCCGCGCGTGAACGGCACCAGATGCTTCTCCGGCCGTCGGCAGCCCGCGAAACTCAGCCCGGCCAGCGCCATCGATGCCCCCATCAGTTGCAGGAAATTGCGGCGCGAAACCTCCCCGCCCGTCAGCTCCGCCGCGCCCTGCGGAAACTCGCGCGTCAGCCAGCCGCGGAACTCGGGCGTATCGCCGAGCTGCCCGAGCGAGCGCCAGTACTTGCGGCCCGTTGCGGGCTCCGTGGGGTGTTGGAAAATTCGTTTCATCGATGACAGCCTGCGCAATTCTTATCCGGCGGATTGATGTGCCACTTCTTTTTCAAATCGAGCCCCAGCATCACCTGCGCATCCCCCGCGCTCAGGCCCTTCGCCGCCGGCGCCTGCCAGCCCAAATCCGTGATTTTGTCCAAAGGACGCAGCGCATTCTCCGGCGCGCGATGGCAGTCCAAGCACCACGACATCGAGTGCGGCTCCGCGTGATAGACGACCGCCATTTTGTCCACCCGCCCGTGGCAGCTCACGCATGAGACGCCCCGGTTCACATGCGCCGAGTGATTGAAATACACGTAGTCCGGCGTCTTGTGGATCTGCACCCACTCCACCGGCTTCCCCGTCCGCCACGACTCATGCAGCGGCGCGAGCTTCGGGTTGTCCTTTTGCACCGACTGATGGCAGTTCATGCACACCTGCGTCGTCGGCACATTCGAGTGCGCGGCCACCTCCACAAAACTGTGGCAATAGCGGCAGTCCATCCCGAGCTGCGCCACATGCACATCGTGCGGAAAAGGGATCGGCTGCGCCGGCTGATACCCAACTCGCGTATATTTCGGCGTGAAATAATACGGCACCGCCAGCGACACCGCCCCGCCAGCGACGGCGGCGCAGAGGAGAATCTTGAGCGGGAGAATATTGCTCCCGCGGGGAAAGATATTCGCCATTTTCCTAGTGAGAGTGGGTGCTTCGGGAGTTCAAAGTGTGCGGATGTTGCCGCGTCCGCCGGGCCGTTGCAAGAAACTTTGTGAAAAAATTCACAAGCCCCCGTGGCGAGAGCGCATTGGTTTCGATTTGGTTTGGGCGGGGCGAAAGTGGGGAAGCGGATTTTCAACTCAGCGGCACGCGTGGCAAGGCGAAAAAACGCGCTGCTGACGGCACCTTCCCTCAACGCCGCGCGGCGGGCTGACACTGCCGCGAGGAATTTGCCCCATCGTCGCACCGGGGTCTGCCCGTCCGAATTCGCAAAATTCGCCGATGCACGTTCCAGATTTCTTTGCCCGCGAGATTGGCGTCGGCATAATGCCCCCCAGTCGCACGGCACACGGAATCGCGAGTTTCGGTGTCCCTTGGCAAACGCCGGCATAGCTCAGTTGGTAGAGCAGCTGATTTGTAATCTGGATTTGGCATTTTTGCTCAAATTGCGGTAAGTGGCCTGAAGTCGTCCGAAGCTGATAAATACAGGCTCTCCGGTCGATTGAGTTCTTCAGCTAGTCGTCTCGAGTCGTCCCAAATTTCCTCAATTTTTTGGCTGAGGGATGTAAACGTGGGATACAAATTTGCGCCTCAGCATGGGCGAAAATTTCCTCGGAATTCCCTTCGAATACTGCCGGTGCGCACACCTCAATCCCTGCCCCACAACGACCACCCAAAAAAAGGACTCCAACGATTTTGCCGGTGAGATATGCCGGGATTCGTTGGAGCTAAAAGACGTTCAGCCACTGGTGGAGGATGTAAAACGAGGCGCGCTACATCCGCCGCTAAGGATGCGAGCCCGGCGAGTGTTATATAGGGAAATGCGCCACCACTACCGCTTTCAAATCCACCGGACCAAAGCGGGCACGGGCCATCATTTCCAATTGCGGATCGGCATGGATTGGGGCCACGTCACCGAATTCATTCCCGCTCATCGCTCTGCATTCGCAGGCCGTTTGGATCTGGAGGACGCGCACACGACGGAAGTGGATGCGAGCCTGGAGCTGAGCCGTCTGCTGGAATGGATCGGCGGTAGGGCTGCGTGATGACCAACACACGGAAAGAAAAAGCCCGGCCATTGCTGATCGGGCTTGTGCGAAGCAACGGGTTGAAATGAAAAGTTCAGGTGTCTCCCAGGCTCGCAGCAGTTGATCTAGCAGCGGTTTTACCACCGGCATTTTCAGTCGATGAACATTTCCAGCCGTTCGCCCTCCATTCATGTGGCGGCAGCGGTATCGAACCCGCTGAAACCCGGCACTAAATCGAGCGGGGTTGAAATCCTCAGCCGCCTACACTTTCGACGGCTTCGTGAACCGCATCCGCAGGAGAAATTGGGGCGTGTTGAAGGCGCGCGAACTGTGACTTCCCTCAGTCTCAAAGTCGGTAATGCTGACACCCCCGGCCGAACGGCTGCGCCGCGCGGGCGGCGGCTCGAGAGACAGGCGAGCCGCGACCTCCGGAGAAGCCGTCGAGCCGAGTGTTTCGGCACCCCGCTTGCAGGCTGGGCTTTCGGTCCAACGGAGGTATCCTCGCGCTGCATGACTCCCGGCTCAGCAAACATTCAATGCTCTGCACAGGCTGAGCAGGTCCACCATGGCGAGCGGAAGACGGATGCCTGAATTTTCGAGCCGCTTCGGCAAGGGGATGCTACAACCATGCGCATTGCCGTAGATTTGACCCTCCACCACCTGTCGGCTTCGCTGCGAGCCGCAGTCTGCGCCCGCTGATTTTTCACCCATTCATCCATCATCCAACGCATGAAGTGCAATCCTCTCTTGGTTACCGTTCTGCTGCTGACTTTGCGGTCCGCACTGCGGGCCGACGACGCTCCCGACTTTGTGCCGACTGGCGGCTCGGCGCTCGACCGGGCGGCGTTCACGCAATGGGTGGATGGAAAGGAAACGCCCATCGCGGAGGACGCGGCCAAGGGTGGGCCGGGTGCTGTCGTGTGGACGGCGAAGTCGAAGCCCGACTGGCCGGGCGTGAAGTTCGGGGACGGACGAGATGCGGGCGTGCGGCATCTGCGGATTGGTTTCACGGAGAGCCTCGCGGTTGGCAGCGTGCTAGTGCGTGGAGGCGGTGTCTTGAGTGTGTTGAAAGCGGACTCGGCTTATCCGGGCAAGGTGGAAGATGAATCGCAGTGGATGACGGCGGAGCGATTGGCGGCTGGCGTGGTGTCGCGCAAGGAAGTGGACAACGAAGGCTACGCGCTGTGGGTGCTGCCGCCCGGCACGAAGACGCGGGCGCTGCGCTTCAGTCATGCGCCGAGTCCGGGTGATCGTGAAATGGCGGGCTGGCTGGGCGGCGTGTGGATCAACGGGCAGCGACTCGGCAACATCGCGCCGCAGGCGCTCGCGCAGTCGGCGGCGCGCGACGATGTGAGCGCGCGGCTCGTCGATGAATCGAACAACAGTACTTGGACCACATGGGACAACGGCGAGAAGGGCGCGGCGCTGGCGATCTCACCGGAGCATCCAGAGTTCATCACGCTGACGTGGCCAAAGGCCGTCCCGCTGAGCGGCGTCTGCCTGCTTTGGACCGGCTTCTCGGCAGTCGAGGTCGAGGCGTTCACCGGCGGTGAAAGCGAGAATGTGCGCGAGGCTGCGGGCTCAAGCTGGCAGCGCATCGCGAGTCGCATCGACATGGACGCGCTCTATCCGATGGCCCTCGGACCCCATTGGCTCGCATTTGAAAAATCAGTCAGCACGCGAGCGCTGCGCCTTCGAATCATCGGCGGTGCGAAGTCCGGGCATTCGCATTTGGCCGACAAGGTGAAGGAAGGCCGTCGCGTGTGGCTGGGCGAAGTCATGGCCGTCTCGCCGCTCTCCAACGACGCCGCGCTGACTACGCTCATTTTGCCAAAAGCCAGCGAGGAGCCGCCGCCGATTCCGGTGAAGTTCACGCTGCCCGAAGCCGGCATGGTGACGCTCGTCATCGAGGACACGCAGAGCAAACGCGTGCGCAATCTGGTGAGCGAGACGCCCTTTCCCGCTGGCGAAAACACCGCGTGGTGGGATGGCAGCGACGACTTGCTGCGCGATCCCGAAGCCGCCCGGCATGGCGTCTGCAACATCCCCACGCGGCCCGTCGCGCCGGGCACTTACAAGGTGCGGGGCCTGTGGCATCGGCCCGTGGAACTGCATTACGAATTCAGCATCTACAACGCCGGCAAGCCTGCGTGGGAAACCGCCGACAAGACGGGCTGCTGGCTGACCACGCACACCCCGCCCACCAGCATCGCGTTCGTGCCGGGAGCGCGTACCACCGACGGACAGCCGCTGATCTTCATGGGTGCGTTCATCGCGGAAGGCGGGCACGGCCTGCAATGGCTGCGCGAGGACGGCACGAAGCTCGGCGGCCAGGGCTGGGTCGGGGGCAACTGGACGGGCGCGCCGACGCTAGCGGTCGATCTCGGAGCAAACGCCGTCGCCGATCATCTCTGTTACGTCGGCTCCATCTGGGAGGGCGAACTGCGCTTGACGGCGAAGACCCGCACCTTCGCCGATCAGCCCATTCTCAAGCAGAAGCTCAGCGACGAAGCCGATTTGAAGAGGAAACCGGCGAGCGCGCTGCCCGTGCTGAAAGGCTTCGATGGCGGCGAAAAGATCAATGTCCTCGGCGGCATCGCCGCGCGCGACGGTCTGCTGGTTTGCTCGCTCGTGCGGCAGGACGAGTTGCTCGTCGTGGACATCAAGACCGGAAAGACCACCGCACACATCACGCTCCCAAATCCGCGCGGCCTCGGCTTCGATGCTCAGGGACGTTTGCTCGCGCTGAGCGGCAAACAGCTCGTCCGTTTCGCCACGCTCACGTCCAAGCCGGAAACAATCATCGCCAGCGGACTCGACGATCCGCGTCACATCGCCAGCGACGTGAGCGGCAACTTGTTCATCACCGATCGCGGTGCGGCGCATCAGGTGAAAGTGTTTTCATCCGCAGGCAAACTGACCGGCACCATCGGCAAGCCGGGCGTGCCGGCGGCGGGTGCGTATGAACCGCTCCAACTCAACAATCCCAATGGCCTCGCGGTCGATTCGCAGAGCCGCGTGTGGGTCGCCGAAGCGGACAACTATCCGCGCCGCGTCTCCGTCTGGTCGGCGAAGGGCGGGCTCGTGCGTGCCTTCTACGGCCCCACGGAATACGGCGGCGGCGGCGTGCTCGATCCACAGGACAGCACGCGGTTTTACTACAAGGGGATGGAGTTCAAACTCGACTGGAAGGCCGGCACCGACGCGCTCACCCGCGTCTTCGCGCGGCCCGATCCGCTACTGGGCGGGCACTACGGCCATTACTCGCCCGACACGCCGCTTTACCCCGCCCAGCAAAAAGGACAGCGCTATTTCACAAGCTGCTACACCCACACGCCGACCAACGGCGACGACATTGCTTTCGTCTGGCAGGACGGGGCGAAAGCAGCGCGGCTCGTGGCTGCGCTGGGCAATGCCCACTCGTGGCCCGCGCTGCGCGAGACGGAGTTCCGCAGCCTTTGGCCGGAAGGCACGAAGCCCAACGAGGAGAACCCAAAACCGGAAGCGCTCGCGACTTTTGCGTGGACCGACGCGAACCACGATGGCCGTCCGCAACCCGCCGAGGTGCAGTTTTTCAAAGGCCAATGCCGCGGCGTCACCGTCATGAATGACCTCTCGTTCGTCGTCGCCCGCTTAGGCGAATCGAGCGTGCGCTTCGCCGCCACTTTCGATGCCGCCGGCTCGCCGCGCTACGACATGACCAAGCCGGAAAACCTCGGCCCCGCGGGCGGTCACCCGCCGTCGAGCGGGGGCAATCAATCGCTCACCGACGCGGGCGGTTGGACGATCCACACCAATGCACCCGAACCCTTCTCGCCCTACAGCCTGGGCGGCACGTTCAAGGGCGAGCCGCGCTGGAGCTATCCCAGTCCGTGGCCCGGCCTGCACGCCAGCCACGAGGCCGCTGTGCCGGATCGTCCCGGCATGGTCGTGGGCCACACGCGGCTGCTCGGCGGCTTCGTGCAGGGCAAGGCCGGCCCGATGTTTGCCATCAACTGCAACATGGGAAACATGGTCCTCTTCACCGCCGACGGCCTCTTCGTGAGCACGCTCTTCCGCGACATTCGCCTCCGTCCGAACTGGGCCGCGCCCGTCGCCACACGCAACATGGACGTGACCGAGGTCTCGCTGCACGACGAGAACTTCTGGCCGAGCATCACCCAAACCGCCGATGGCCGCATCTTCCTCGTGGACGGCGGCCGCACCAGCCTCGTGCGCGTGGACGGTCTCGAAACGCTCACCCGTCTGCCCGAGCAAACCGTCACCGTCACCGCCGACGATCTCCAGCGCGCGCGCGACTGGTTTGCCAAAGCCGAGGCCCGCCGACAGCAGCAGCGCGGCAGCGGCACGCTCAAAATCGCAATGCGCAAAACCGCGCCGCAAGTCGACGGCCAGCTCGACGACTGGCCCGCCGCGACCGACTGGGCCTTCATCGACCGCCGCGGTACCGCCGCCAACTTCGACAGCAACTCCCGCCCGTACGAAGTCAGCGCCGCCGTGGCCTTGAGCGACACGCACCTTTTCGCCGCCTGGCGCACCACCGAAAAAGACCTGCTCAACAACAGCGGCGAAACCGCGAACGCGCTCTTCAAGCACGGCGGCTGCCTCGACCTCATGCTCGCCACCGACCCCGCCGCGTCACCCGACCGCAGCACGCCTGCGCCCGGCGACCAGCGACTGCTCGTAACGCAGGTCAAAGGCCAGACGCGTGCATTGCTCTACCGCGCCAAAGTCCCCGGCACAAAAGAGCCCGTCGCCTTCAGCAGCCCGTGGCGCACCATCCATCTTGATGCCGTCGAAGACGTCAGCCAGCAGGTCGCGTTCGCGACCGGCAAGAACGGCAACTACGAGATCAGCATCCCGCTCACCGCACTGCACTGGCAGCCCAAGTCCGGCGAAACCTACCTTGCCGATCTCGGCGTCCTGCGCGGCAGCAACGGCCAGACGACCCAGCGCGTTTACTGGAGCAACAAAGCCACCGCCATCACCGCCGATGTCCCCAGCGAAGCCGAACTCACGCCGAAGCTGTGGGGTAGGTGGAAGATCATCGGGCAGTGAACCTGAACGACGACCGTCATCGAGCGCACCACCACGATTACGAAGCCGCCGGTGGTGGTGGAAAAGCCGGTTTACATCGACCGGGTCGTCGAGAAGCCGGTGATCGTGAAGAAGAAGGTTCTGGTCCCGGCGGTGAAGAAAGTTTTTGTCGATCGACCCGTGATTGTGGAGAAGCCAGTCATCGTGGAGAAGGCACCGCCCGAGCCGGTGATCATCGAGAAAAAAACCACGACGACGACCACAACCACGGACGGTAAGAAGTAACAACCAGCGACCGCTTTGTTCATCAAACCCGCGGGCTTCGGTCCGCGGGTTTGTTTTGTTTGCGGAGAACTTCACTCGGACTCATCGCCGAGGCTTTCGACGGTTTCAATGCGACTGCGCTTTCTCAGAGAAGAAGCTGAATCCAGAGCAAACCAAGAATTCACGAGAGTGTTCGGCTAACGTTTCCAAACGTCAACCCTTTGGAACTGTGCGCCGCCGGGGCTTCCTTATTCGCGCCGAAGGGCGATCGCAGACAGATCGTCATCGAAAGGCTGGGCATCGGATCCCTGAACGAGTTGGGCGAGCACTCGCGGGAGCAGATTCGCACTCGCGTTCATCGAAGCCAGGGCGTCCGCGACGGCGAGGTGCGTCAAACGCTCGCTGTCCTTTGCTTTCAAGCTGTGCAGGCCGTCGCTGTAGAGGAGCGCGACGTCACCGGCAGCGAGTGTCGCGACTGTGACACCCACCTTCATCTCGGGGTGGAGGCCCATCATGGTATTGAGCGACGGCAGTTCTTCGATGACGCCGTCGCTCCGCCGGATGAGCAGCGGCGGGTGGCCGGCTCCGGCGAAGGAGAGGTGACCATCGCGATCGATGACAGCGCAGCACGCCGTCATGAAAGAATGCCCGCGGATCACCTTGTAAAACTCCTCGTTCACCCGCGCCAGGATCCCGTGGGCGCTGCTGCACGAAGCGCTGGCATGGTCGAACAGCCAGGCGACCAAAGTCGTCAGGAGCGCTGCGGCCACGCCGTGACCCGTGGCGTCGGCGAGCCAAAACACCCAGACTTCACGATCCAATTGCCGCCAGCCATACACATCGCCACCGACTTGAATTAGAGGCGCATGGACGGCCTCGACCTGCCAGCCTTCGGGCGTCGGCAGCGCGGCAGCCATCAGGGCTTGCTGGGTGGTGCGCGCGACGGCGAGATCGGCTTCGTGCGCCTCGCGCCAGCGCGCCATCTCGGCATTCAGGTCCTGCACGCGACGGTGATTTTCCTGCAACTGCGCGAAGAGGTGCGCCTCTCGGTCTCTCGCACGCTTCTTCTCTAGGCAGGCACCGGTGCGCGCTTTGAGCAGCGTCGGATTGAAAGGCTTCGGCAGATAATCCTCGGCGCCCAACTCAATGCAGCGCACCACCGAATCCATTTCGCTCAATGCGGAGATCACGATGACCGGAATGTGGCGCAATACCGGATCGGCCTTGAGGCGCTGCAATACTTCGTAACCATCCATCTCCGGCATCATGATATCGAGCAGCACGAGGTCGAAGGCGTCCGCACGCAGCCGTTCCAGAGCCAGTCGGCCGTTCTCGGCGGTGGCGACCATGTAGCCTTGACGCTTCAAGCGCCGCGAAAGCACGTCACGATTGGCTTCGATGTCATCCACGACCAGCACGAATCCCTGGGCCGTGGAGGAGGTCGTTTCGCCGGCCACCGAGGTATCGGAAATTTCTTCAGTGGTTGGTTCCGGCTCTAGCGGATCGGGCACGGGCGTGGCTGGCTCAGAGATCGACTGAAAATGGTTGTTGATCAGCGCCAGCAGTTCCTGTCCAGCAACCTGGGTCTTCTCCAAGTCCGGCACTAAGCTGTGCTGGCCTTGCTCCTGCGCCTGTTCCATGAGCAGCGCGGAGTAGCCGATGATCTGATTGAGGGGCGTCCGGAGGTCGTGGAGCAGACTCGCGGGCAACGTATGGCGGCCCGCATCGAGGGTGGGGAGTTTGTGTGCGGTCACGGAGTTAGTCCCCCGGCGGAAGCTATCTCGCTCCCGCCTAAAAGTGCCTCAATTTTGCCGAGCAGCCGCGGCAACTCGATCGGCTTAGTGTCGTAGTCGTCGCAGCCGGCTTCGAGAGCTTTTTCGCGGTCGCTGGACATGGCATGCGCGGTCAGCGCGATCACGGGAATGTGCTGCGTGGCGGCATCGGCCTTGAGCCGTCGCGTCGCCTCCCAGCCGTCGAGCACGGGCAGGCTCATGTCCATTAAAACTAGATCGGGCGTTTGCGATTGAGCCATCTCTACTCCGCTTTGGCCGTCCAAGGCCAACACGACCTGATAACCTTTGCGCTCCAGTCGGCGCGATAACATATCGCGGTTCATCTCATTATCTTCGACTAGTAGAATTTTGGGCATGATAAGTTATCGGTCGAGTTTCAAGAGGATACGGCAGACGCTTCTTTCCAAGGTGTCGCCATGACGCGCGGCGCAGTATAGTTATCGAGCAAGTCGCGTAACTGGTGCAGCAATGATTCGTGCGAATCGCCTGTCTTCTGGAGAATTTTCTCCACGTAACCGTTGAGCCGCCGCCGCTCCTCGCTGCTGAGGTCGTGGGCTGTGACCACCACAATGGGAATCGAGCGCCATTCCTGATGCTTGCGCACCGTCGCGGCGAACTCAAACCCATCCATTTCGGGCATCATGAGGTCGAGCAGGATCAGGCTGGGACGCATTCGCTCCATGCACTCCAAGGCCACGCGCCCATTCTCAGCTTCGATGACTTTCCATCCCTCTTTTTCCAAAATCGCGCGGGTCAACTCGCGAATCACCGGGTCGTCCTCGACCAGCAGCACCGGTGACGGCGGGTCCGGGCAGGTGTGTTTATTGAGCAGTTGCGAAAGGCGCGTGCGATCCACCGGCTTGGTGGCATAATCAGCGGCGCCGAGGGCGAAGCCGCGTTCGGGGTCGTCCACCATGGTCAGCATGATGACCGGGATGTCACGCAATTCGGTGTCGGCCTTAAGCGCCGAGAGCACGCTCCAGCCATCCATCTCGGGCATCATCACGTCCAAGGTGATGGCCACTGGCCGCAGTTGTCCCGCCAGGCGCAGTCCCTCTTGGCCGCTCGCGGCGGTGCGCACGGCAAAGCCTTCCTTGATCAGAAAACGCTGGATCAAGTCGCGCTGCACCGGGTCGTCGTCGATCACCAGCACGCAGGTCGCGGGTGGCAGTAATTCGGCGTTATCCCCGCTGCTGATTTCGGCGGAAGCAATGGCGCCCGCAGCGGCCTCACCGGCCGCCTCGGACTTCACTTCGCTAACGATAGCAGGCAACTTGATGGTGAAGATACTGCCCTCGCCCGGGACGCTATGCACCGTCACGTCGCCGCCCATAATCTGGCAGAAGCGGCGCGTGAGCGCCAACCCGAGACCAGTGCCGCCAAATCTGCGCGTCGTCGAGGCATCCGCCTGGGTGAAGTCCCGGAAGAGCTTGACGATCTGCTCCGGGCTGAGGCCGATGCCGGTGTCCGTCACGCGAAAGACAATCCACTCAGTCGTATCCATTTTCTCACGTCCAGCTTCGAGGGTGATCTTGCCATTGCTCGTGAACTTGGCGGCATTGGATAAGAGATTGAACAACGCCTGGCGAACCTTGATCTGGTCAGCGTGCATCACGCCCAGGTCAGACGCGCATTCGATGTGCAGCACGTTGACGTTCTTCTCGACGATGGGCCGGACGGTGGAAGCAACCTCATCAATCATCTCAGTCAGGTCGAAGCTTTCGAGAAACAACTCCATCTTGCCGGCTTCAATCTTGGATAAGTCGAGGATGTCATTGATCAGCGCCAGCAGGTGCTTGCCAGCCGCATTGATCTTTTTGAGGTCGCCGCCGAAGTCATCCAGTTCCCGCTCGGCCGCTTCTTCCTGCAGCATCTCGGAATAGCCCAGTATCGCATTCAGCGGCGTGCGCAGCTCGTGACTCATCGTCGCCAGGAAGGTGCTCTTGGCGCGATTGGCTTGCTGCAGCGATTGCTCGTAACGTTTGCGTTCCGTGACATCGCGGGCCGCGGCGAACACACCCTGCAGCTTTCGGTCGCGGTCGTAGAAGGTCGTCGCGTTGTAGGACACCACGGTTTCCTTGCCGTTCCTGGCGCGGGCGGTGAGTTCGTAGTCGGTGAGCTTGCGTTCGCCCAAGACCAGCTTGATGCCGGCCTCGGCCCGGTCGGGGTCAGTGAAGTAGGCCTTGAACGGCGCGCCGATCAGCTCGTCGCGCGTGCACCCGGTCAACGCCTCCATCTGCTTGTTCACGTCGGTAATGATGCCGCGCGGGTCGGT
>JANXWQ010000055.1 GCA_025351065.1 Chthoniobacter sp.
TCCGTCCTCGATGAGGACATCGGCGATGCGTTCTCCGAAAGATTTGATGCTCATTTTTCGATCCGGTAAGTCTCTTTCAACACGCGGAAAATCGCGGTCGGCGTGGCGAGGTGCCACTGCACGTTATAGTCGAGGATTTGCTGCACGGCTTCCTTCCCGGCGGCGTCAAAAGGGTTGGCCATGGCGATCATGACCGTGCGGCTCATCATGTCGAATGGCAGAATGAGGCGGCCCACGGTCAGGCTCTCGGGGAGCATGCGGACGATGGAGCGGTCGATGTCGTAGTAGTCGAGCGGGGCAAAGGCGAACTTCGAGCGGTCGATGAGGCTGCTGAGCAGATAGTCGATCTCGTAGGAGCCGCGGCGGCTGATTTCGTCGATGAGCGAACCGGCAACGACGCCGGGCAGCAGGTTCTTGTTTTTCTTGTGCACGCGGTCGAGCGCGGAGCTGACGATTTCCTCGGTGACAATGCGGTGCTGGATGAGGATTTTGGCGAGCGCCTCGTTGCCGTCGTCGGAAAGGGCGAGGTTCGTGGAAAGCACCTGCTCCTGGGCGGAGGGGCCGGTTTTGTCGCGCCGGAGGGTGGCGGCGGTGGTCATGAGGGTGCCGCCGTCGGAGATGGCCGCTTTGAAATCGAGGTCGATGCCGGCGGGCGGGGCGATGGTGCCGGGCGTGCTGCCTTGCGCGGGTTTGAGCTGGCCGCTCTTTTGCAGCTTGTCCTCGACCTCGCCAAGGGCGGCGATGACATCCGGGCTGTCGGGTGCCCGCTGCAGGATGCCCTCGTACTCCAGCATGGCCGCGGAATACTGCCCGGTCTCGACGTAGGTGTCCGCGAGCCGGCGCGCGATGGCGAGGTAGTCCTGGTCGCGGCCCACGCGCTGGTAGGCGTCCTTGAGGATTTCCATGGACTGGCAGTCCTGCGGATTGGCCTGCGTGATGACCTCGAACATCTCGATGGTCTGGGCAATCTGCTCCCGTTCTTCGGTGGAAATCTGCGTCGGGCTGGCGGCGAGTTGCATAGGCGCTGGAGAGTTTAGCTAAAAGCGTGCCTCCCAGCGGCCGCTGCCGAAAAATGAGCGCGGCGCGGCGGAAAAAAATTCGCCGGGCGGCGTCCCTTGAGATTTTGCACAGTGGAAATTCCGCTTCGCGCCGCGGCGCTCTACCGGCATGGTTCGGCCGCGTCCAGCACGAATGTCCACCGCCGAAACCACCCTCGCCCCGCAGCTTCTCGCCCAAAAAAAACGCCGCCGCCGCCGGCTGCTCGCGGCGGGCCTCTGCACGGTCGTGGCGCTGGCGCTGGCGTTTGAATTCAAGCCCGTCTATCGCGCGGTGAAAGGCTGGCGCGCGCGGCAGATGGCGCAACAGGCGGAGGCGCTGACCGCGCAGGAAAAATGGACCGAAGCGCTGGGCAAGGCGCGGGCGGCCTACCAGCTCATGCCCGATGAACCGGCGGCCATGCGCGCGGTGGCGCATCTGCAAAACGCCACGGGCAATCCGGCGGCGGCGGTGCCGTTTTGGCAAGAGCTCGACGGCTCGAAAACAATGACGGCGGCGGACCGGCGGCGTTATGCCGAGGACTTGTTTCACCTCGGCCGTGCGGGCGATGCCGCGCCGCAGCTCGACCGCGTGCTCGCCGAGCAGCCGGGCGATGCGGCGGCGCTGCGGCTGGCCGCGCGCCTGAGCGCGGCGCGACGCAGCTACGCGCAGAGCCTGCAGTTTGCGCAGCGTGCGCTGGAGCTGGAGCCGGCGAGCAAGGAAGGGCGGCTGCTGCTCGCGCTGCTGGAGTTCGACCCGCCGGACTCGCCGCAAAAGGACGCCGGCCTGCAGGCGCTGCTGCAACTCGCGCGGGAGCGCGAAAAAACCGGGCTGGAGGCGCTCGAATATCTGGCCCGCAAAGACGGCCTGCCGGGCGCGGCGACGGCGCAGGTCATCCCGTTGCTCACGGCGCATCCGCTCGCCACGGAAGCGCACCGGCTGCTCGCGCTCGAGCTGGAGATTAAGGCCGCGCCGGCGCAGCGCGAAACGCTGCTTGACCGGAAAGCGGCGGAGGTCAAGGCGGCGGACGTGGCGGCGCAGCGCAGCTTTGGCGTGTGGCTGAACACGCATCGCGAATTCGCGCGGGTGCTGGCGCTGATTCCGCTGGCCGTGGCGCAGACGCGCAAAGACCTGCTGCAGGTGCATCTCGACGCGCTCGCCGGGCTGAAAAAGTGGATCGAGATCGAGGAAATCCTCAGCCAAAAAGATGTGCCGCTCGACGAGGTTTTCGTCGATCTTTTCCTCGCCCGCTGCGCGATGGAACTGGGCCGCAAGACGAAGGCCGAACTGCACTGGCGGCGCGCGCATCTCGAGGCCGCGCCTTCGCCGGAAAACATGTGGGTCGTGGGCAGCTACGCGGAAAAAATGGGGCAGACGGACGAGGCGGTGCTCGCCTACAAATCACTGACCGCCAATGCTAAGACCGCGCGGCCTGCCTTTGAGGCGCTGATGCGGCTCGCGGAAAAGCAGGGCGACAGTGCCGCGGTGCGCGACATTTTGCGCGACATGCACGCGCGCTGGCCGAACGACACGGCGGTGGAAAACGACTGCACCTTTTTCAGCCTGCTCCGCGGGCAGGACACCACCGCCGGCCTCGCCAGCGCGCAGCGGCTCGTGACGCAAGAACCGCGCAGCCTGCCGCACCGCACCACGCTCGCGCTGGCCTGGCTCCGCGCGCAGCAGCCGGAGCGCGCGCTGGCGGTGTACGACGGGCTCGCGATTCCGTGGGAGCGCACGGCCCCCGCGCAGCGTGCGGTGCATGCCGCGGTGCTCGGCGCAAATGGCCAAGCCGACGAAGCCCGCACCGAGGCGCGGGCGCTGCGGCCCGAAACTTTGCGCGCGGAAGAGCGCGCCCTCATCGCCCCGTGGCTGTGACCGCTGCCGCGACGCAACCCGCCGACCGCGGCGCGCTCTGGCTGGCCGGGCTGCTCGCGGCGCTGTGGTTTTCTACGCTGAACCAACTGCGCGTCGAGTGGTCCGTGAACGCGCAGTACGCCTACGGGTGGACGGTGCCGCTGCTCGCGCTCTACCTTTTCGCCGAGCGGTGGAAAGTGCGCCCGCCCACCGCGCCGGTGCGCTCATGGAAATTGCTCGCGGGTATCGTCGCCCTGCTCGCGCTGCTGCTGCTGCCGTTGCGCGTGATTCAGGAAGGCGCACCCGACTGGCGGCTGGTGAGCTGGGCGATGGCGGGGGTGTCGCTCGCGCTTTCGCTGGCGCTGATTTATTTCGCCGGCGGCGGGCCGTGGCTGCGGCATTTCGCGCTGCCGGGGGCGTTCGTTTTGGTGGCAGTGCCGTGGCCGATGGCCT
The DNA here is from genome assembly GCA_025351065.1 of Chthoniobacter sp. Taxonomy (GTDB): domain Bacteria; phylum Verrucomicrobiota; class Verrucomicrobiia; order Chthoniobacterales; family Chthoniobacteraceae; genus Chthoniobacter. The sequence continues at coordinate 3,343 of JANXWQ010000055.1, forward strand.
TCGAGCAAAGCGTGGTGCAATGGCTGATGCGGACGGTGGCGACGATCTGCGTGGAGGCGCTCGGCCTCGCGGGCATCGCGGCGGAGCAGCACGGCAATGTCATCGAAGTCAGCACCGGCGTGGTCGGCGTGGAGGAGGCGTGCAGCGGCGTGCGCTCGCTCCAGACGACGCTGATGGCCGCGCTGTTTCTCGGCGAGCTGTTCCGCTTCGGCGTGGCGCGGCGGCTGGCGCTCATCGGCGGCGGGCTGGCGCTGGCCTTCGTGTGCAATGCGGGGCGCGCGTTTTTTCTCGTCTGGCTCAGCGTCAGCCGCGGCAGCGAGGCCATTGCGCAATGGCACGACCGCGTCGGCCTCACCGTGCTCGTCGTGAGCCTCGGCGGGCTCGCGGCGCTGACCGCGGCCCTGCGCGCGGGGCGCAAAAAATCCACCGAGCCCGAGCCGACCGCACTGCCCTCGCACCGCCCGCGCCTGCCTTCGCGCAAGCTGCTCATCGGCGTCGCCATGTGGCTGTTCGCGGTCGAGGCGGGGAGCGAAAGCTGGTACCGCGCCCACGAGTCGCGCACGGCGCGGGCCGAGCCGTGGACCGTCGCGCTGCCCGCGCAGAAACCCGGCTTTCGCGAAGTCACTTTCCCCGAGTCCACGCGCGCGATTTTGCGCTACAACGAGGGCCGCTCCGCGACCTGGCCGGAAGCCGATGGCACGCAGTGGTCGCTCGTCTTTTTGCGCTGGCTGCCGGGCCGCGCCTCGGCGCAGCTCGCGCGCTCGCACGGCCCGGAGCTCTGCCTCCCGGCGAGTGGCGCGGCGCTGCTGTCCGACCGCGGGCTGCGGCGCCTGCCCGCCGGCAAAATGGACCTCGTGACCCACGCCTACGTTTTCGGCATCCGCGAACGCCCGTTCTACGTTTTCTACTGCCTGTGGGAGGCGGGGCCGTCGGACGGTGCGCCGCCGAGCACCGTCATCGACATGACCGCCGCCACCCGCCTCGCCGCGGTCTGGAAAGGCCAGCGCAACCTCGGCCAGCAGGTCTTGGAAGTCGCGGTCGCCGGCCCGCGCGACGCCGCCGCCGCAGAGGCCGAGGTCGCCCGCATGCTCGCGGGTGTGATCCGCTAGACGCGGAAAAGCGCGCCGAGTTTTTTGCCCAGGATGCGGCTGGTGGTGAAAATGGTGAGGCCGAGGAAGGCCATGGCCCAGACGCCGAGGGCGGAGGCGACGAAGCGGCCTTCGCCCATGAGCTGGAAGAGTTCGTAGATCGCTTTGGTGATGGGGAAGTGCTGCTGCTTTTGCGCGAGAATGAGCGAGTCCGAGACCTCCAGCATGGCGAAGGAAAACGCGAGCAGGCCGCCTGCGAGCACGTTGGCCGTGATGAGCGGAAAGGTAATGCGGCGCATCGCCCGGAGCGGTGGGCAGCCGAGGTTTTGCGCGGCTTCCTCCAGCGTCACGCTCGTCTGCTGGAGGCCCGCGACTGTGGCGCGCATGACGTAGGGCAGGCGGCGCACGGAGTAGGCGATGATGAGCAGCAGCGTCGGGTCTTTCGACGGATTGAGCCACGCAAAGGCACGGCCGTCCTGCGTCATCGAGATGTAGCCAAAGGCGAGCACGAGGCCCGGCACGGCGAGCGGCAGCATGGCCAGCGCATCCAGGAGCGCGCGGCCCGGCAGGGTGGTGCGCACGATGACGTAGGCGATGGCCACGCCGAGCACCACGTCGAAGAGCGTGGAGCACGCGGCGTATTTCACGCTGTTGATGATCGAAGGCACCGTCAGCCCGTGGCCGAGCGCGGCTTGGTAATGCGCCAGCGTCCAGCTTTCCGGCAGCACCGAGCGGTACCAGTCGCCCGCGAACGAGACGAAAATCACGCCGAGATGCGGCAGCAGCGCGAGCGCGGTGACGCCGGCGAAACCGAGCGCGCAAGCCCATTGCAGCGCCGCGCCCGGCGTGCGCGCGCCGCCGAGAGTGGTCGCTTTCGAGGTCATCGCGGTGCTGGCATTGCCAAAGGCGAGCTTGCTCGCGGCGTAAAGCAGCGCGGTGCTGGCGAGCATCACGACGACGAGGGCGAAGGGGAACGGGTTGCCCGCAATTTCCTTGATCCCGTAAAAAATCTGCACCGGCGTGACGCGCGTGAGATCGAAAATGAGCGGCACGCCCAGCTCGGTGAAGGCGAAGATGAAGACGATGGTGCCGCCCGCGAAAAGCCCCGGCATGATGAGCGGCAGCGTGATGCGCCGAAACCGCCGGAAGCCCGTGCAGCCTAGGTTTTCCGCCGCCTCCTCCATTGCGGGGTCGAGATTCGCGAGCGCCGCGGAGAGATTCAAAAAGAGGATCGGATAAAGGTGCAGCGCGTTCAGCGCGATCACGCCCCACATGCGCCCGCTGCCCAGCCAGTCGATGGTTTCGCCCGCGCCGAGGATGCCGATTTTCACGAACAGCGCATTGAGCGCGCCGTACTGCCCGAGCATCTGCCGGATGCCGATGGCCCCGACAAACGGCGGCAGAATCATCGGCACGAGGATCGCGCCCGAGAGCAGCTTTTTTCCCGGAAACTCAAACCGGTCCGCGACGAACGCCAGCGGCAGCGCAATCGCCAGCGCCGCCGCGGTGCTGCCGACCGCGAGCAGGAAGGCGTTGCGCAGACCTTCGAGATAAATGCGGTTGCGAAAAACCTCGCCCACGAAATCGAAGGTGAACTTTCGATCCGCATCGAAGAACGCGCCGCCGAGCACGGTGCCGATGGGCCACACGAAAAAGCACGCGAAGAACGCCGCGGTCAGCGCATAGACGAACCAGGAAAAGGTCTTCGACATTGCGCGTCGTCTAGCGTGCCGCGGCCCGCGCGTCACGGCGTTTTGCATCCGCGCCAGCTACGGGGTCAGGAGGAGGCGGAGAAACTTCGCGGTCTCACCGGGAGCGATGGTGAATTTCACACGGTAGCGCGGGTCGCCGGTGGCGGGGTCGGGCGAAAGGGGCTCGGTGACATCGGGCGCGGTGTTATTCCACGAGCCGTTGGCGAGGGTGGGGGAGAGCTGGTGGTCGAGGCTGGTGTAGATGGCGCGCGCGCTGCGGCGGTAGGTGAGGGTGAAGTATTGCGGGCTACCGGTGGGCGGGTCGAAGCCGGGGATGGGCAGGACGGCGCGGTCGGCGGTGGTCGCGGTGAAGAGCGGGCTGAGGTGGTGGGTGAACTCCTGGAGGTTGGTGAGCCCGTCGCCATCGGGATCGGCGGTGGTGGTGGCGGCGGGGCCGGTGAGGCCGTAGTAGGCGGCCCATTGGGCATAGGTGGACTGCACGATGAGGCTGGCGCTGTTACTGGGCACACTGCCGGCGGTGTTAGTCGCGATGCAGGCATAGGTGCCGTCCTGGGCAATAGTAACACCATTAAGTATGAGCGACGCGCCGGTCGCGCCGCCGAGGTCGGTGTTATTAAAGCGCCATTGGTAAGTCAGCGGGGCGGAGCCGGTCGCGGCCACGGTAAGGGTGACATTTGCGCCCTGCGCGACGGTCTGGCTGATGGGCTGGAGGGTAAAGGACGGCGCGGGCAGCAGCACGTTCTTTGCGCCGGGCGTGGGTGAGCCGGGGAAGCTGACGATGTTACTCGCGCCGTCGGGAATGCGGCCTTGCGAGACATCGGTGGTTTGCAGGCCGTAACTGATCGTGTCAATGGCGGTGAAGCTGGCGTCATTGTTCGAGAGGCGGATGTATTCGGCATCGCTGGCGAGGCTGAAGTTCACATGATTGCGGCCGAGTTCGGGCGCGCTGTCGGCCTCCCATTTCACCCAGCCGCGGCCGTCGATGAAGCTCAGCGCAGGGATGGCAAACTGCGTGCGGCCGAGTTCGCTCGGGTCGTCGGTGAGGTAGAGGCCGGCCATCGCGACGGGGTTGGCGTCGAGGTTGAAAAGTTCGAACCAGTCGGTCGCGGCGGGCGCGGTTTGTAGCGCCATCCATTCGTTGATGCGGAGTTGCGAAGCCGCGCCGAGCGTCTGCGCGGCGGAGTTCGCGGCGGCGCGCGTGGGCGCGGCGAGGAGCTTCAGCGTGCCGGCGCTGAGGCCGAAGGAGCGGTCGGCGAGTTGGAATCCATATTCGACCGTGCTCACTAGCTGGCCCGCGGCGTTGAACAAATACAGTCCGCCGCTCGCGTCGCCGAGGGTGAAGCCGGTGTTCAGGTCGGTGGAAAAACTCGCGCTCGCGGGCTGCGCGGCGTCGCACCACACGGCGAGATAGCCGCCCGCGGCGAGGCTGGTGCCGGCGGGGAAAGTCCAAATAGGAAGAGGGTAGGGAAACACGCCGGTGAGGCTGTTGGTCTTGGTTAGCTTCATGCCGCTGAGATCGAAAGCTGAGACACCAGAGTTAAACAACTCGATCCAACCGGCGCGTGTGCCCCACGGCGTCTGTGCGCCGGTCAAATTTCGCGCCAGTACTTCATTCACCATCGGGCCGGTGTAAGTGTTGAGGTAGTTCGCCGCGCCAGGCGACGAACTTCCGGTGAAAGCCGAAAACGTCGCCGCGCCATCGGGCACGCGCCCGCGTGAGACGCCTTGAGGAGGCGTGCCAAATTGCGCGGCGCTTAGTGTGTCAATGGGCGTACCCGCGGCGTCGAGGATGGCGAGTGTGGTGCCGGTGGCCGGGAGTTTGAAGTCGAGCTGGCTTGTGCCGGGCTGCTCATTGGCGAAAAGCTGGAGGTAGCTTTGCGGGCCGATGAAGGACAGGGTGGGATAACGGTAAAGCTGGGTGTCGGTTTGGAAGTAAAGTCCTTGGAGCGCCACGGGTAACGTGGTGTGCTTGTTATAAATTTCGATCCAGTCAATGCTGCCGGGAAGCGCGTCGGAGAGCCATTCGTTGAGGACGAGATTGCCCGCAGCCAGTGCGGCGGTGGCGGCGACATTGTCAGCACCCACCGTCGGGGAGGTAAGCGTCCAGACGCCGCCGATGCGTCCAATCGCGAAGTTTGGTGCCTGCCGTCCATACTCGATGGCATCCACTAGCACGCCGTTTTGGGTAGCTAGCCGCACGTTACCCGGGGTTTCACGGCCAATGCCTTTGAGGTCAACCGGCAGGACATAAAACCCACCTGGCTGAATTACCTGACTGTTTAAAAATATGCCCTGGCTCCCCCAAGAGAGGATGTAGTTCTGCAGGTTAATCGCTGAGCCACCGATGTTTTTGAGTTCGATGTAACCCGTCACCATCCCATTCACCAGAACCACGCCCGCGTTGTCGGCGAGCACTTCGTTGATGACGAGCGTAGGTGCGGGACTGGTCGAGTTGGGCTGGCCCGGCGTGCCTTTGAGCGCGTTGCTCGCTTTCCAATTCAAGGGGCTGTCCGGATCTCCCAGCGGATCGATGATTTCGAGCGAGTAGCCCCCGCCGTCTGGCAAGGTGTTCCAGTAGTTTTCGTCGTCGTATTCCACCGAATCGAGCGTGCGCCCGGTCGGGTCGATCAGCGCGAGCCGCTGGCCGCCGTTGCTGAGCGCGCCGCCGAAATAGCCCGACACGACGACGCCCGGATATTGCGCAGCGAAAGTCGCGGGCGCGTTGTTGTTGGCCAGCACGAGCCGGTCGCCGGGGCCGAGGATGAAGCCGTTTGGGAAAACGAAATCGACGCCGCTGAAATAACAGCCGCTCAAATCCGCATCGAGCGCGCGGGTGTTGAGCAGCTCGATGAATTCCGACGACGTGCCGCCGCTGGCGTTCGGCGGGTTGTACATGATTTCGGTGATCCGTACCGGCGACGGCGCAAAGGCGACGGTGAAGGTGGCGGTGTTCAGCGCGCTCCAGACCGTGCCGTTGAGGGCGCGCGCCTTGACCGTAGCGGACGCATTGATCGCGATGGGCGTGGTGTAGGCGAGCGCCGTCGGCGTGCGCAGTCCCGTGGTGTCGTAATAGACGCGCGGATCGCTGCCGTCCGTCGTGTAGTAAATCGCGCCCGCGCTGGTCGTGCCGCCCGGCGCAGGACTGACGAGCGCCATTTTCAAAAGATAGCCCACGTTCACGCGCTGGCTCGCTAGCACGGCGCTCGTCCCGTTGTCCTGAAACTGCGGCGCGTTCAGCGTGGGATAAAGCCCCTGCGTGCGGAGTTGCGCGAGCACGTTCGTGGTGCGCGCGGGGAAATAAGTGCCAGTCAGCCGCGTGTTTTCCGCCGTCCAAAATGTATTCCATGCGTAAAGCGGATACGGCGCGACGCTTGGACGAAATTATCGCCCTGCTCGGCTGAAGAATGCTCAGGGCTTGCAGATTTCGCACTTCTTCTTGCCTGCGCTCATCGCCTCGCCCTTGCTTGTGTAGCCCACAAGGTTTTTCACCTTCATCTGTGCGATGATCCGACACTCGGGGCGATGGAAAACGTCTGAGTTTTTCGAGGACACGTATTTCGCTGTTTCCGCGGCGAATGCGGTCAGGGCTGTGCTCAGGCAAAGGGCGAAAACGAGGATTCTAGGGGTACGCATGGACGGCTGGTAGCAACTGCGACAGGGAAAGTCAAACCATAATGCACGAGTTCATTTTCAGCGCAGCCGCCCACTTGCAGATTTCAAACTGAGCCACTACCCACCTGGTTAAAGACGTTGTCGAGGTAGATGTAGGAATGCGTGATCGTCTCGCTCGGGATCGTGTTCGCGGCGAAATCGACGGTGCGCAGCGCAGTCGTGGCGCTGATGGTGAGTGGCGCGGTGTAGGCCGGGCTCGTCGCGAGCGGCACCGAGCCGTCGAGCGTGTAGCGGATGGTTGCGCCCGCCGTCGCGCACGACATCACGAGCTGAAACGGGTCTTTGAAAAACCCGCGCCCCACGGACACCTGCGGCTTCGCGGTGATGCCCGTGAGCTGGGTCGTAGTGTTCGCCGCGCCCGGCGTCGGCGGAGAAAAGTAACGCAGCGTGCCGCCGCCGGGCGCAGTGGGGCCATACGAGTAATCGTAACGCTGCACCGGAAACGCCGTCACCGGCGGATTCGCGAGCGGGTTGTAGTTTGGCGGAAACTGCGTGACCTGCGCGCGTGGCGACGCCGGCCCGACCAGCGCGAGGTAATCGCCGTTCGCGTTCAGCTTGAAATTCGTGTGCAGATTTCCGCTCGCCGGCGTGCGATCCTTACCCGACGCGAAGACCACGAGATACCCGCCCGCCGCGAGCGCGCGGCTCGGGAAGACCCACTGCCCGAGCGTGTCCGGGCCTTGCGTCAGCGCCCAGCCCGCGAGATTCACCGGCCCCGCGCCGTTATTGTAAATTTCGATCCAGCCCGGCTGATCGCCGTCCTCATCCGCGAGCCCGAGCGCGTTTGCCGCGAGGAATTCATTGATGACCAAAGCGCCCGCGCCACCCGCGCCCAGCGTCACGCTCCACGTCCCTCCGGCGAACGCAATCGCCGCCGTGTCCGTGATCCCGTGCGCCGCCGCCCATTGGAAATTCACCGTCCCAAACGCCGGCTGCACGAACGTGAAAACATACGGCCCCGCGCCGCTCCCGCTCAGCCCGGTCGCGGGCGTTCCATTCACGAGCAAATCCGCCGCATCCACCCCGAGTACATTTTCCGAAAACGTCACCTCCACCTGCGCCAGCGCGCCGACCGTCGAGCCCGGCAGCGGCACGATCGCCTCGAGATCCTGCCCCGCGACCGACGATTTAATTTTCGCCACCGTCGGCGCGAGCGTATCCACCAGCGTGTAGCCCCAGGTCGTCTGCACATAAGCCCCCGTGCCCAGCCCCGCGATCCCGTGATCGAAATCCCACGCCACATTCACCGCCCCCGGCGCGGGCTGCGAAAACGTGAACGTGTACGGCCCCGAGCCCGAGCCCGCGACCGTCAGCCCCGCGTTGTTATTGATGGGTAAATCATTCGCATCCACCCCCGTGACCGCCTCGCTGAAAGTCACGCTGATCGTGGTCAGCGCGTTGACCGTGGCATTGGCCGCCGGCGAAAGCACCGTCACCGTCGGCACCGCCAGCGCCCCGGCCGCGAGCGCGAACAGAGCTGCGAAAACGGCCAGAAAAATTGCGGGCAGACGGGTGGGGGAGTTGGCGGATGTCATGGGGGGAGAGGGAATTCCGCACGCTAGTCGCGTGACCTCGGAAATCAATCTGCGCCCGCGAGCGAGACGGTGGCATCGTAAAGCAATTCCATGCCGTGCGCCTGCGGAAAACAATCCGCGCCCGCGGGCAAAGCGGCGGATACGGGCGCGGCGGGGCTGTTAGGAAAAGGAAAGGACGCATGAGCCATTTCAGCGGCTTATCCACTTCGCCGCGTCCACCGTGGAGAATTCCGATTCGGCCAAAAATGTTCTGTCTATAATCCTGAAGGCTTACCTGTTTGATCGCGGTGTCTGTGACTGCGAAGACAACAAGCTCCTTAGTATGGCGGCTGCAATGTGTCTGAACGGCGACGAAGCGCTCGGTGGGACTTCAAAGCAGTATGGCGTATGGTGAATAGCTGCCTGGAAAATATGAGCCGAGACGCTTGTGCGAAGATGCCTTGCGAAACACAAGGGTCATCTCGTGAATGTCAGAGGTCTGGATGACAGCCTCAAACTGCTTCTTCGGTGAAAAACCCAGACTTGTCTCCTCTGCGCGGCCCGTGAAGCAGTAACTCATCACAAGCATCATTACGAGAATGGGTGCTTTCATAAGTCTAACTCTTTGCTATCCAGCTTCAGCCCGCGCGGGCACGGACGCTATGAAGTTGCGCAGGATGGCGAGGCCGACGTCCTGGCTTTTTTCCGGGTGAAACTGCACGCCCTCGGCGCGGCCACGCGCGGCGCTGGCGGCGAAGGTTTCGCCATAAGTCG
>JANXWQ010000108.1 GCA_025351065.1 Chthoniobacter sp.
GAGGCGGTGGTGAAAATGAGCGCGGGATCTACGTCGCGCACGGCCTCGGCGAAGTAGCCGTACTGGCGGAAGGAGGTGTCGTAGTGCTCGACGTATTTCACAAACTCGGCCTGCGTTTTCACCGGCTCCTCATACGGCAGCACGGGCGGCCCGAGGCTCGGCGCGCGGGGCAGGCGAGGCTGCGGTGCGCCGAAAAACGCAGTCATCCCCTCGCCCCACGGACGGTCGGGCACGGGCGGCGCCCATTCCCAGTACGAGACATAGCCGCCGCTGGCCGCGCCGATGTCGAGCCCAGCGAAATTCGGCAGCCGGGCGAAACGCTGCGCGGCGAGTGCGAGGCTGCGGTAAAGCGGCGCGTGCCAGTCCGGCAGCGTGTGGGCGAAGAAGGCGACGTTCGGATGCTGGAGCGAGGGGCGGTTCCAGTTGCTGTCGTACTGGAGCCCGAGCCGCACGCCGCGCCGCGCCAGCGCCGCCGCGCGCTGCTCGAAACTGTCCGGCTCCGCGGGTGCGGGCAAAGTCAGCGCGGGATCGAAAACGGTGTCGTAACCCAGCTCGGCGATGCGCGCGGCGTAGCCTTCGGCGGTGTCGCCTTTTTTGAAAAAGCCACCGCTCATCCCGAGCGGCAGCGCCGCGGCGTAGAGCGTGAGCGGCGAGCGCGCCACGTCTTTGCCAAAATGCCGCTGCAACCCGCCGGCCGGCTCTGGCACAGCATCCGCGAGCCTCGGCTGCGCGAGCGCGGCGAAATCGGCGGCCCACTCCTTCGGGTTCGCGAACGTCTCGGGCCGCGTGAGATTTTGCACCGTAATCTTCGGCCCGTCGCCCGCGAGCGGCGTGTTCGTGACGAATAAAACCTCGCGCGGATTGCCCAGCTTCACCGGCTGCAAGCCCGCATCGAGCTGGACTGGCGGCCGCCCGTCCACGCTCACCTCGTAGCGGTGCCCCGGCACATTCTGCGGCAGCAGCAGCGTGAGCGAACGCCACGGGCCGGCCTTGTGATAGACGACCGCGCCGTCGGCTTTCACCTCCACGTTTTTCACCACCGGCCCGCCCTCGCCTTTGAGCAAAACGGGAAACAGCCACAGCTCGTAGCGTCCGGTCATGCCCTCGCTGGCATTGGCGCAGCGCGCGGTGCTGTCGGCGGTGTAAACGTGCCGACGGCCCGCGCGCCATTCCATCGCGCGCAGCCAGTGGTTGCCGGGCTGGAGCACGTCGTCGCCGGGCATTTGGAAAGGGGACGCGGCATCCGCACCCGCACGCAGCTTGAGCGGCATGTGCTCCTCGGCGCGGTCGCGGAAAATGAGCTGGCCGTTGAGCGTGAAGTCGGGCCAGTCCACGGCGTCCGGCGTGTCGGTGTTACGTTGCGCGAGCTGGCGGGTGGGCGCGAGGCCGCTGCTGAGGCCGATGGGCAGGTCGTAGCGCACGAGGCTGAGCTGGCCGGTGAAAACGGGCGGCGCATCCGCCGCGCAGACGGATGCCGCGGCGAGAGAAAAAACCAGCGCGACAAGTCTGGGGAGTGACGGACGCATGGCTAATGGATGCAGCGGAAGCGCCGCGAAGAAAAGCGGGAAACCGCCGCCGGGGGCGGATTACTGCTGCCGCGCCGCCCAGTGCGCGCGCACATATTCCTCCACCGCTTCCTGCCACGGGCGCGGGGTGAGGCCGGTCACCTGCTGGAGCAGACTGGTGCTCATCGCGGTATAGACCGGACGGCGGGCGATGAAGGCTTTCAAGTCCGCCATTTTCAGCGCGCCGACGGCGCGGCCTTTGAGCGGCACGCCCGCGGCCACGGCGCAGTCGAGCGCGTGCTGGCCGTATTCCTGCCAGGTGCAGGAGCCGGCGTTGCAAAGGTGGACGACGCCACCGAGCGCCGGCTCGTCGAGCAGTGGGCGGAGCAGGCGCGCGGCGTCGAGGGTGTAGGTGGGCACGGCCACTTTGTCGCCGATGGCCTCGACGTTTTTGTGCTCGAGCGCGCGCTGCAAAATCTGATCGACGAAGCTCGCGCGGTCCGGCCCGAAAACCCACGACACGCGCACCGCAAGATGCTGGTCGGAGACCGCGTGCAGACAGCGCTCGCCGCCGAGTTTGGACGCGCCATAGACGCTGATCGGTTTCGCTTCGTCCTGCTCGGTGTACGGCGTGCGTTTTTCGCCGTCGAAAACGTAGTCGGTGCTGATGTGGACGCAGCGCGCTTTCTTTCGCGTGCAGGCGTCGGCGATGGTGGCGACGGCTTGGCTGTTGAGGTGCATGGCCTCCTCGGGCTCCTTCTCGCAGCGGTCCACATTGGTCTGCGCCGCGCAGTTCACCAGCGCGTCGAATTCGATGTCGCCGAGCGTCTCATGCACCTGCCGGAAGTCGCCGATGTCGAGCAGCGCGTGGTTGAAGCCGATGACCTCGTCGCCCGCCGCGCGCCACGCGCGGACCAGCGCCGCGCCGAGCCGTCCGCCGCTGCCGATGATGACGATTTTGCGCGCCATGCGTTAGCGTTTCAGCAGCGGTTCCCACCACGCGCGGTTGCGCACGTACCAGTCGATGGTCTCGCGGATGCCCTGCTCGTGCCGGTGCTGCGGTTTCCATTGCAGCTCGCGGTGGGCCTTTGACGAATCAATGGCGTAGCGCCGGTCGTGGCCCAGCCGGTCGGCCACGTATTTGATGAGGTTCTCGGGCTTGCCGAGGTGCGCGAGGATCATTTTCACCACGTCGATGTTCCGCATCTCGCCGTCGGATCCGACGTTGTAAACCTCGCCCGCTTTCCCATTCAGCAGCGCGGAGACGATGGCCGCGCAGTGATCCTCGACGTGGATCCAGTCGCGCACGTTCAGTCCGTCGCCATAGACCGGCAGCGGCTGGTCGGCGAGCGTGTTGAGGATCATCAGCGGGATGAGCTTTTCGGGAAACTGATACGGCCCGTAGTTGTTTGAGCAGCGCGTGATGACGACCTCGAGGCCGAAGGTGTGGTGATACGCCAGCGCCAGCAGGTCGGCGGACGCTTTGCTCGCGGAGTACGGCGAGCTGGGTTCGAGCGGCGAGATTTCGGAAAATTTCCCTTCCGGCCCGAGCGAGCCGTACACCTCGTCGGTCGAGATTTGCACGAAGCGGCGGACGCCGTGGCGGCGCGCGGCGTTGAGCAACGTGGAGGTGCCGACGACATTCGTGTGGATGAAATCACCCGGCGAATCGATCGAGCGATCGACGTGCGACTCGGCGGCGAAATTGATGACGGCGAAGTACTGATGCTGCGCCAGCACGGCGTCGATTTTGGCCGCGTCGCAAATGTCGGCGTGGAGAAATTCGTAACGCTCGCCGTAGCTTTCGGCCACGCCCGCGAGGTTCGCGAGATTGCCGGCGTAGGTCAGCGCGTCCACGTTCGTGATCATCGCCGGGCCGTAGTGACTGAGGACGTGACGGATGAAATTGCTGCCGATAAAGCCGCAGCCGCCGGTGACGAGAAGTCGCATAGGGGTGCGGTATCTAGCAGCGCGGCACAGCGCGCGCTATGATTTTTCGGACCGGCGGCGGCGGCGGAAAAACGCCGGCAAAACGGTTTTGACCGGCCCAGCCCCGTCGGGAACAATGCCGCCATGAAACACCGCTTCCTCCCCACCGTCCTCGTGCTGCTCGGCGCGGCCACGCTGCTCACGCCCGCCGCTTTCGCGAAGGACAAGAAGAAAAACAAGGACCCCGAGCCGCAAAGCAATCTCGACGCGAACGGCGTGGACCGGAATCCCGAGCTGCACAACTACGCGCCTCCGCCGCAGCAATATCAGCAGGTGCGGATCAAGATCGAAAACAAAACCGGGCAGGCCGTGGGGGTGTTCTATGTTTCGCCGCGCGGCAGTTTGGAAAATCTCACCGAGGTGCCAGCGGACGGGAAGAAGCATGAGATCGCCTCGCTGCCGGGGCAGACGTGGCTTTTCAAAATCGGGCGGCAGGTCATCCAGCAGTATCAGGCCACGGCTGAGCCGAAGCAGAGCATCACGGTCGGCGGTGGTGGCGGTGGCGGCGGCTACGCGCCGCCGCCTGCGCCCTACCCGGTTTATCCCGCCGAGCCGCCGCCGCCGCGGTATGTGGGCCGCGGCGGTTTCGCGCCCGAGGTCGGTGCCCGCGCGGCTTTTCTCCGCGTTCACAATGACGCCCGCGCGCAGATGCGCGTGGCTCCGCTGCGCTGGGATCCGGACTGCGCCGCCGCCGCGCAGGACTGGGCCGACCAGCTCGCCCAGCGTGACCGCGGGCTCGTGCACAGCGGCAATCCCCAGTACGGCGAAAACGTGTGGGCCGGCAGCGGGCGCGACTTCTCGCCCGCCGATGCCGCCAGCGCGTGGCTGAGCGAGCGGCGGAACTACGACGGCGGCCCCTTCGACCAGTCGAACATCAACGCCGGCCACTACACGCAGATGGTCTGGAGCCGCACCACCGGCGTCGGCTACGGCATCGCCCGCAGCGCGCGCGGCACCATCTACATCGTGGCGGACTACGCGCCGCCCGGCAACCTGCTCGGCCAGCGCCCCTACGGCCGCTAGGCGCACGGCATGCCCCTTCCGCTCGAGGACACCTTCGCCGACATCGTCGGCAAGGCCATGCGCGGCCTCCATTTTACCGACGCCCAGCTCGCCGAAGTCGCGGGCGTCACCGCCGCCGCCGTGCATGCGCTGCGCGGCGGCGCGTGGGATGAAACGACCGCCCGCGCCGTGGCCCCGATGCTCGGGTTGAAAACC
>JANXWQ010000111.1 GCA_025351065.1 Chthoniobacter sp.
GAGGCGGTGGGTGGAAGGCGCACGGCCTCTCCAGCGCCCACCACCTCGCTCCGCTCGCCCGACGGACGGCACGGAGTGCCATCCCTACCGGCCCGCGGCGAGGTAGCGCTGCCACTCCGGCGGCAGCGGCGCGCGTTCGACGCCATCCGCGATGCGCCCCTCGAACGCCGGCTCGAACTGCGTGCTCGTGCCATAGACCATGATGGTGTCGCGCCCGCCCTCGGCACGCAGCGCGTGGCCAACGCCCGCCGGGATGACGAGCCCCGCATTGTTCGGCCCGCGCTGGTCGTCGCCCTCGATGATGAACCGCATCACGCGCCGCGGCATTCCCGCGCGCTCATCCACGAGCAGCATCTCCACATTGCCCTGGATGAAAAACATCGCGTCCCATTGCTCGCGGTCGTACGGGCGCAGCGCGAAATTTTTCGGCTCCGCCGTGAAAAGCCGCTGAAACCAAGCCTCGGCGGTCGTGCCCTCGGGGAGGTGCGGCGGGTGGATGTGAAAGCCTTTCGCCGTGCCGGCAAACATGCGCGCGGTCGCCCACTGCCGTGGCCAGAGCCCGATGGCGGCGAGCGCCCCGTCGCCCATGCGGGCAAACTCGCCGAAGAATCCGCGATGCCGCTGCGCGTAGATTTTGCGCGGGAAAATCTCCACGCCGGGAATCCACGCGGCGTCAAGGTCGGCGCGTTTGGCGATCAGCTCGCCCGATTCCACGCCGCTCGTGGCGAGGCGCTCGGCGAGCGAGCTGGCGGAGTAATCGCGCTGCGTGAGCTGCGCGCGGGCGTCGGGTTTGAGGGCGTGCCAGAGGTCGGACATGGGGTGGAGATTAGCTTTGGGCTTTGGCGGAATACCAGCGCACGGTTTCTTCCAATCCGTCATCCACACTCACGCCCGGCTCGAAGCCGAGTTCGCGGCGGATTTTCGCGATGTCCGCGGCGCTGTGCTGGATGTCGCCCGCCCGGGGCGGGCCGTATTGCACCGGCTTCGCGGGCGTGCCAGTGATGGCGGCTACACGCGTGGCGATGCTCTCGTAGAGCGACGCGAGCGTGGTGCTGGCACCGCAGGCGACGTTGAAAACTTCGCCCAGCGCGGCGCGGTTGCGCGTGGTCGCGGCGAGGAGGTTGGCCTGCACGACATTGGCGACGTGGCAGAAGTCGCGCGTGATCCCGCCGTCGCCGTGAATCGCGCACTCGCCGCCGCGGACGAGCGCCGTGATCCACTGCGGGATGACGGCCGCGTAACCGCCTGTGGGATTCTGCCGCGGGCCGAAGATGTTGAAGTAGCGCAGGCCCGTGCTTTCCAGTCCGTAGTGGTCAAAAAACTGGCGCGCGTAGATTTCGTCCATGAGCTTGGAAGCCCCGTAGGGACTGAGCGGGCGGCCGATGTGCGGCTCGGTTTTCGGCATGCGCACATCGTCGCCATAGACGGCGCTGCTGCTCGCAAAGACCACTCGGCGCACGCGGTTGTCGCGCGCAGCGGCGAGGAGATTCAGCGTGCCGGTGACGTTCGTGTCGTGGCAGCCGAGCGGGTCTTCGATGGAGAGTGGCACGGAGATGAAGCCCGCGTGGTGGAGCACGAAATCGACGCGGCCGCTCGCCTCGCGGCACGCGCCCATGTCGGCGACGGAGCCATTTTGAAAAGTGAAGCGCGCCCATTGCTCCGCGCCGACCTTTGCCTCCACGGCGGCGAGATTTTGCGGCGAGCCGTTGGAGAAGTTGTCGAGGCCGATCACGCGCTGATCAAGGCCCAGCAAGGCTTCGAGCATATGCGACCAGATGAACCCGGCGACACCGGTGATGAGCCAGGTGCGTGGCTCGGCGGTGAGTTCTTGCTGGAGAGTGGAATAGGCAGTCATGCGGTTTAGGGGCGTTCACGAAAGACACGAAAGGCGCGAAAGGGGACAATCCTTTTCGTGTCCTTTCGTCCTTTCGCGGACTCAATTCCCTGCCGCGCGGAGCAGGATGCGCTCGTATTCGCCAGCGATGTGCGTGAGGTCGAAGACGCGCGCTTTTTCCCAGCTCGCATGCTTCATCGCGAAAAGCGTGGCGTCGCTTTCGACGAGCCAGTCGAGCTTGTGCGCGAAGGCGTCAAGATCGCCGAGGGGGATCTGGTACCCGTTGACGCCGTCGTCCACGACATCACGCATGCCGGGGATGTCGCTGGCGACGATGGCGAGGCCGTATTTCAGCGCCTCGATGGCGGCAACGGGGAGACCTTCGGAAAGCGACGGCATGCAGAGAATATCGGCATCGGCCAGGAGGCGATGCACTTCATCGGCTCCGACCCAGCCGGTGCATGTGACCTGATTGCCGAGCCCGTGGTGCGCGATCCGCTGGCGTAAGTGCGCCATCAGCGGCCCGTCGCCGATGAGGGTCAGCCGCCACGAACGCCGGATCAAACGGGCGAGCATATCGATCAAAAAGGCGGGGTTTTTCTGCGGACTCAACCGCCCGATGAAAACGAAGTGACGCAGCCGCCGCGGCTCCGGCGGAGCAGGCCTGCCATCGGTGAGGTCGATGCCATTCAGGATGCGCTCGACCTTTCGCCCGTAGGCGCGCTCTGCAAGTTCCTGCACAAAGGAGCTGACCGCAGTCGCGGCGGCGGCGCGGTGCCAGACTTGGCGGGCGATGGGGCCGATGAATTTGAACAGCGTGCCGGTCTGCTCGGGCACGCCGCCGGGGACATCGCCGAGGTGCGCGGTGAGGACGTAGGGCACGCCGGTGAGGCGATGCACGGACCACGCGAGCAGGCCGGTGGGCATGGCGAAATGCGCGTGGATGACGTCCGGCTTCCACGCGCGGATGTGCCGGAGCGTGGGGAAAAAACTGGTGGCGCAGTACGCGGCCATTTCGTGAACGCGGCAGGTGTCGGGCGCGCGTCGTCCGCTGGCGGTGCGGAAGATTTCCACGCCGGCGATGCTCTCGCGTACCGAGCGCCAGCCGAGCGCAGCGGTCTGCACGCGGACTTCGTGACCGCGCCTCACCATCTGCTCCGCGATGCTCTGCGCCACGCGCCCGCCGCCGCCGCCGAGCGGCGGGTATTCGTAGCAGAGGACGAGGATTTTCACTATTTCATCCACTGGCCGAGCAGCCAGTAGCTCCATAGGAAGAGGCGCTCGTCGCGCGTGCCGCTCATGTGCGCGGCGTGCTGGCGCTCGGCGAAGGCGACATCGAGATGCGGGAAAGTGCGCGCGTGGTCGAACGCGAATTTTCCCTCGCGCAGCCAGCGGCCGATGGGCATGCCGAAGCCCTTCTTTTTGCGGTGGATGATTTCGCGCGGGAGCAGCGGGGCGAGCGCGCGTTTCAAAATCCATTTCGTTTGGCCGCCGCGGAGCTTGAGCTGCCAGGGGATGCGGCGGGCGAGGTCGGCGACCTCGATGTCGAGGAAGGGTGAGCGGGCTTCGAGCGAGCACATCATCGAGGCGCGGTCGATTTTCGCGAGGATGCCGTCCTGCAAATAGAGGTTCGTGAAAAACTGGAGCGTGCGATCGACGAGGTTCGGCTGCGCGCAGCGGTCCCAGGCCTCGATCGCTTCGCTGTACACTTCCTCCTCGTCGCACGGCTCGCGGAAAAACTGCGCGAGGTCGCGGGGTTCGAGCGCGCCCATCCAGACGGCGCTCCAGAGCTTCGGCGGGTAGCTGAGGCCGCTGAGGGTGCGCTTGATTTTGAAATCGAAGCTCACGTTCGCGTGCGACACCGGCAGGCGTGCGGCGACGAGGCGGATGGCGTGGTGCAAGGGCCGCGGAACGAGCTTGGAATAAAGCTCCGCGGCCCGCAGCGCGCGGAAGGGATCGTAGCCGGCGAAGAGTTCATCGCCGCCATCGCCGCCGAGCGCGACGGTGACGTGCTGGCGGGTGAAACGCGAAAGCAGATACGTCGGCAGGAGCGAGCCGTCGCCGAGCGGCTCGTCGAGTTTCGCGACGATGTCGGGGAGAAGGGCGAGGGACTTGTCGAGGTCGAGCGTTTCGTTGCGATGCCGCGTGCCGAGTTTCTCGGCGACGAACTGCGCGTAGCCCGACTCGTCGAAACTCGATTCGTTGAAGCCGATGGAAAACGTGTTGAGCTGGCCGGCGGGGACGTGCTTCGCGGCGAGCGCGGCGATGGCCGAGCTGTCGATGCCGCCGCTGAGGAAGACGCCGAGCGGGACATCCGACATGAGCCGACGCTGGACCGCGCGCTCGAGCGTGCCGCGGATTTCTTCGCATAGAGTTTCCTCGTCTTTAGGCGTTCCGACGCTTTCGAGCACGAACTCCCACCACCGCCACGTCTTCAGCGCGCGGCTGGCGAGGTCGAAGGTGAACGAGTGCCCGCCGGGCAGTTTCCACACGCGCTCGTAGATGGAGCGCGGCGCGGGGATGGAGCAGTAGGCGAAGTATTTTTTGAGCGAGAGCGGCGAGAGGTTGCGCGGGCAGGCCGGATGCTGGAGCAGTGCGGGCAACTCGCTGGCGAAGGCGAAGGTTTCGCCCTCAAGGAAATAATAGAGCGGCTTTTTTCCAAAGCGGTCGCGCGAGCCGAAAAGACGCTGCCGCGCGCGGTCGTAGATGACGAAGGCCCACATCCCATTCAGCCGCTCCACAAAATTCTCGCCCCACTCGCGGTAGCCGTGGAGCAGCACCTCGGTATCGCTGTGGTCGGTGGTGAATTCGCAGCCGCGCGCCTTCAGCTCGGCGCGGAGTTCGGCGTGGTTGTAGATTTCGCCGTTGAAGGTCACGCCGAGCTGGCCGTCACCCGTCCACATGGGCTGCGCGCCGCCGCTGAGATCGACGATCGAGAGGCGGCGATGCCCGAGGAAAACGCCCGCGCTTTCCTCCGCCCAATGCCCCTCCGCATCCGGCCCGCGATGCGCGATGGCGGCGGTCATCCGGCGCAGGACGCCGGGGTCACCGAGCCCCGCGAAGCCCGCTATGCCGCACATCGGCGTTGGGCGCTGATCTTCACTTTGCGTCGATGTTCCGCGTGGCCCGCACGAGGTACACGCTCTTCCCCTGGCTCTCGTAAAACGTGCGCATGATCATTTCCGCGAGGAGTCCCATGAGGATGCACATGACGCCGGTGATCGCGGTCATGACGAAGAGCAGCGGGAGCGGGGTTTCGATGAAGGCTTTGCGGCCGAAAAATTTCAAATACAGCGCCGAGAATCCGGCGAGAAAGCTGACGAGCAGCGAGAGCGCGCCGACGCCGCCGAAGACGTACATCGGCTTCTCCGCATAGCTGTCGAGGAACTTCACGACCACGAGGTCGCAGAGCACTTTCGCCACGCGCTCGAGGCCGTATTTCGATTTGCCGCTCGCGCGGGCAAAATGGTTGACGGTGACTTCGGTGATCTTCGCGCCGTGCCAGCCGGCGTAGATCGGGAGAAAGCGGTGCATCTCGCCGTAGAGCCGCACGCCTTTGATGACCTCGCTGCGATAGGCTTTGAGCGAACAGCCGAAGTCGTGGAGCTGCACGCCGGAGACGGCGGAAATGAGCTTGTTTGCGAGGATGCTGGGGAAGTTGCGCTGGAGGGCGTCGTCCTGACGGTCCTTGCGCCAGCCGGAGCAGACGTCGAAACCCTCGTCGAGTTTCGCGAGGAGTTTCGGAATGTCGGCGGGGTCGTTTTGCAAGTCGCCGTCGAGCGGGATGATGACCTCGCCTCCGGCGAAATCGAAGCCGGCCATCATCGCGGCGGTCTGGCCGTAGTTGCGGCGGAAGTGGACGACTTTCACTGCGGGATTCTCGGCGGCGATGGCGTCGAGCGCGGCCTCGCTGCCGTCGTTGCTGCCGTCATTGACAAAGATCAGCTCCCACGGGCGGCCGAGCGCCACCATGACCTCGCGGATGCGCGCGTGGAGCGTGGGGAGGGACTCCGCTTCGTTATAGACTGGGACGGTGATCGAGATCATCAGTGGCGCGGAAAAAGTGGGATACTAAATGACTGCGCGTGCGGTTGAACAAAAGGGGAAACTGTCGGCTGCGGGAAACACTCGCTGGAGTGAGAGGCGGTGCCCGCTCAAGGGAGGGGACGGAAGACTCGCGCGTTTCCGGGATGCGCGGCGAGCACGGCCTTCAGTTCGGAAGCGTCCGCGAACTCGGCCAACTGGCTGCCTGCTTCGAGCATGGCAATGACGATTCGCAGGTAAGCCTTGTCGGAGCCGTGGTGTCCATCGACAGCTTCGGTGTCGTCGGCCCCGAGCGTGGCGAGGTCGGAGAAATCGTAGAACTCGCCGCCGCGGCTTTCGAGCAGCGGACGAAGCGCTCCGGCGAGCTGGAGCAGGTAGCCGTAATCATTTTCCCTCGCCATCATTTTCGCCCAAACCGCGTGCGCGAACGGGGGCAGAAAGCCGATCACGTGAATGCCCCGCGTGTGGCATTCATCGAGGAGCAATCCGAGTTCGCGCAGGGCGGCTGGAGAGACGGTATCGCCGTGGACATAATGGCTGTCCCCGGCGTCGATGTGCGCAAAGCTAACCTGGAAATCCGCATCCCACGGGTGCGGATTGGATGGGTCGTCCGGCCGGTAAAGAAAACTGCCGTCGGCCCGGAAGCCCTCGCCTTGGATCGCCGCCCCGAGGCCGATGCGGTCGCGCAATCCGCGCCATTGAAGCAGACGGCCGAACTTCATTTTGCCGTCGGCAAGATCGCCGTACACGAGACGCCAGTTCGCGGTGAAAACAGCCGAGGGATCCCATTGATTCTGAAATTGGCTCCGCAGCCAGCCCGCGCCGCTTTCCCCCCTTTCATCCATCGTGTCGAAAGCGGGGTTGAAAAAAGGCTGGTGCAGACCGGCGATGAGAATTTTCGGCGAAGCCTCGGGCGGCAGAGCTTCGATGAACGCGCGAAAATGCCTGAGCTTCACGATGCCGCCGCCACCGTTGAAGAACCCGGCGTCGGGCCGGAAAAACTCGGCCCCAAACTCCATGACGCGCGAGTTGCCGAGGGCGAGGATGCGGGGCTTGCGGCGCAGCACGGCGTGGTACTTCGAGTAGATGCTCCGGTTCGTGTAGGCGGGGCCGGAAAGCACCTGCGAGCCGGGCAGGGATTGCCGGCGGATCACTTCGTCGGGACTGATGAATTCGCCGCCCAGCCACAGGATCAGCAGCGGCATCCCGAAGACGAGCAGCAGCGGCAGCAGAAAGAGGACGCTGCGCCAGACGGGAGATTTCAGACGGATGCTCAAAACTGAAAGTAGATGAAATCCTTTTGCCCCTGCTGCGCGTACAAGACGATGGCAAAGATGAGCGAGTAATACGCGGGCCAGCGGATCCAGAGCGGCCGGCGTTCGAGGAAAGCGACGGCTCCGCCGCGGAGTTGGAGCAGTTGCACCGCTTCGAGAGCGAGAATGGCGGCCGCCGAAATCATCAAGTCAGGCACTCCGAAATGCTGCGTGAGGATCGGAGATTTCCACGGAAGCAGGGCCATTTTTTTAAGAATCAGGAGCGCATCCGGCAACGACCCGGCGCGGAAGAAAACCCAGGCCAGGGCCACGAGATGAAAGGTGAGCACCCGCTGCCCGGCCGCACCGATCCAAGCCAGCCACGGCGGCGGACGGAGGTTCCAGCGCAGCTTTGCCAGCAGGCTGCTGATGAGGAAAAAGACGGCGTGGAGCAGACCCCAGATCGCGAATTTCCAATCCGCGCCATGCCACAGGCCGCTGATCAGAAACACCACGAGAATATTGCAGGCCCAGCGGCCGCCGGTGCCGCGGTTGCCACCCAGCGGGATGTAGAGGTAATCGCGGAACCAGGTGGAAAGCGAAATGTGCCAGCGACTCCAGAATTCCGGGATCGTCCGCGCGAAATATGGCTGACGGAAATTCTCCATCAATTCGATGCCGAGGATCCGCGC
The DNA here is from genome assembly GCA_025351065.1 of Chthoniobacter sp. Classification (GTDB taxonomy): domain Bacteria; phylum Verrucomicrobiota; class Verrucomicrobiia; order Chthoniobacterales; family Chthoniobacteraceae; genus Chthoniobacter. Next base: position 7,824 of record JANXWQ010000111.1, read on the forward strand.
GCACCCGCGCGCAATGTCGGTGTAGGCGGAAAAGTCGCAGAAGATCTGGAAGGAAAATGCGTAGGTCGCCGCGAGCAGTTGCAGGCCGGTGTGGTCGCCCGGTGCGCCGTAGGCGTCCTTGACGATCACCGCGAGCCGGTCGGCGATGACGAGCTTTTTGAAAAAGCCCCAGAGCATGAGCCGCAGTCCGCTGACGAAGCGCCCGTAGTCAAAGCGGTGCTCGCGCTTCAGTTGCGGCACCACATTTCCCGGCCGCTCGATCGGCCCCGCCACGAGCTGGGGAAAGAAGGCCTTATACGCGGCGAAGACATCGAACCGGCGTTCCGCGGGAAAGCGGCCGCGATAGACGTCGAAGCAATAGCTCAGCGCCTGAAATGTGAAGAACGAGATCCCCACGGGCAGCGCGAGATGCAGCAGCGGCAGGTGGGTGTGCAGCGCCGCATTGAGGCTCGCGATGAAGAAATCGGCGTATTTGAAAAAAAAGAGCAGCCCCAGATTGACCGCCATGCAAAGGCCGAGAGTGGTGCGGCGCGCCGCCCGCGCGGGCCAGCGCTCCATGGCGAGACCGCCGAGATAGCTCACTGCGGTCGAGGTAAAAAGCAGCCAGCCATACCCGGCATGGCCGGACATGTAGAAGTAGTAACTCGCCACCGCCAGCAAGAGTGGCCGGAACCGCTGCGGGAGGAGAAAATACGCCGGCACGACGATCACCATGAACCCGGCGAAGGCGAACGAATTGAAAAGCATTCAAATCAGGCTGGGCGATCGAAACGGCAAAACAATCATATTCCCGGAGGCCCGCTGAAACTATTTTGTCCATCCTGTTCATTTTTATTTGAACATAATGCGCGGAGCGGGTAGAAAGTCCGCCGATGCCGGCCAAAATCTCCACACTCGCGACGCGCAAGGCGGCGGCCCGCCGGCCGTCCGGCGGCCTGTCGCCGCTGGAGGTCGAGGCCATTGATCTGTTCATCAGCCTGGTGCGCCTGCTCGGCATGCCCAAGTCGGTCGGCGAAATCTACGGGCTGCTCTTTGCCTCGCCCGAGCCACTGGCGCTGGATGCGCTGATGCGGCGTCTCCACATGAGCAAAGGCGCGGCAAGCCAGGGGTTGAAGGTGCTGCGTTCCTTTGGCGCGGTGCGCGCCGTGTATGTCGCCGGTGACCGGCGGGATCACTACGTCGCGGATTTCGAGCTGAGCAAATTCGCGAGCACTTTCATCAAGGAGGAACTCCAGCCGCATCTCGACAGCGGTGCGGCCCGCCTCGAACGCATGGCGCACCACCTCGCGAAGCTGCCCAAGGCGGAGCGCGAAGCCGCGCGCGCGCGGATGGCCAAGCTCCAGCACTGGAAAGAAAAAGGGCAGGCGATGTTGCCGTGGCTTTTGAAGTTCCTCGTCGCATAAGATGGTTTCGATGCTTTCACCCACCGACGAAAAGATGCCCGAGGACGTGCCGCGCTGGTACTGCCTGCGCACGCAGCCGAAGCACGAGCACATCGCCGCCGCGCAGTTGCGCCGCGCGCTGGGAATCGAGGTTTTCTGCCCGCGGGTGCGCATCCAGAAAAACACGCGGACGGGGCTGAAGTGGTTCGTGGAGGCGCTTTTTCCGAACTATCTTTTCGCCCGTTTTCCGCTGCGCGAAAACCATGCACGCGTGCGCTACAGCCCCGGCGTCAGCGGCATCGTGCAGTTTGGCGAGCGCTTCGCCACGGTGGCCGACGAGGCGATCACGGAACTCACCGGCTTCATCGGCGCGGACGAGGTGCGGACGGTCGAACTCCAGCTCGCCGAGGGCGACGTAGTGGAGATCGTCAGCGGCCCGCTGCAAGGCCAGCAGGGCTTGGTCACACAGCTTCACTCGGCCCGCGAGCGCGTGCGCATCCTCCTCGAATTCCTCGGCCAGACCCGCGAGGTCGAAGTCAGCCTCATTTCCGTTTTCCGTCAGGCCCGCGTGCCCGCGACCTGACGCCACCGGCCGGCCGCTGCCGGAAAAAGCGGCCCCGCAAATCCATGACCAACCCGCCTCCGATCAGGCGCACCGCAGGTCTGGCCGGCTCGCCCGCGCCAACGACC
>JANXWQ010000113.1 GCA_025351065.1 Chthoniobacter sp.
ATATTATGCGTGAGGAAAATCCGGCATCCGAAATCCGAAGCCGAGCGAAGCGAGACGCCAATGGGAAGTGGGGCAATCCGAAACAAACGGGGCGGAAAAATCGGCAAGTTTTGGAAACGATAGCTCGCGCACTTGCGCGCCGCCCTTCGTTTTCCCAATTTCCATTCCTTCGGATTTCTTTCGGATTTCGAGTTTCGGATTTCGGCTTTTTCCTCCTGCTTTTCCTTTGTTTCGCCGCACCGTCTTTTGCCCAGGAGGACGAACCCGCGCCGCCCAAAAAACCCGGCATCCGCATCACCTTTCTCCCACCGCCGATGGACGGCGCGCTGAGCCTGGGCATCTACGACAAAAAGGGGAAACTCGTCCGCGTCCTCGCGCGGGAGGCGACGAAGAAAGACTTCTTCGTCGGGCTGAACGGCTTCATCACGAATTGGGACGGCAAGGACGACGCCGGCAAGCCCGCACCCGCCGGAACCTACTCTGCGCGCGGCTTTGCGGTCGGTGAGCTGTCCGTCGAAGGCGAAGCCTACCACGGCAATGACTGGATGATCGCCGACGACTCGCCGCGCCTCAGCCGTGTGCTCGCGCTGGAGCTGCGCGCGAGCGGACGACTCGCGCTGTGGGCCGAAAATGCGGACGGGAAAAAGCAACTGGTGCGCGCCGATCAGGCCGGGGAATTCGCCGGGGAAATCCCGCTCGACCCGCAGATCGCCGCGCTCGCCATCGGCGACGATACGGCGGCGGCATTAAAGGAACCGCCGCCGCGCGCGGTCATCGCCGAGGGCAAAGTCGTCATCGTGGAAAAAGGCGAAACGCACCCGCTCGCGCTGCCCGACCTCACCAAGCCGCTCGACGCCAGCCTCGGCCGCGAGGATCGCGTGTGGGTCATCGACCAAACCGCCGGGGGCACCGCGGTGAAGGAGTTCAGCCGCGCCGGCGAGTTCCACCGCCGCCTCGCCATCGATCCCGCCGAGCCCGCGCCCGTGCGCATCTTTGCCTCGCGCACCAGCGACCTCATTTTCCTCATCGAGGAAAAACCCGGCCTCCAGCGCGTGCGCGGCCTCGCCTTGGAAACAGCCACGACAAAGGACGGCGAGGCGACCTCCACCTGGAAAACCGTGCTCTCGAAAGCCATCGCCGCCACCGACACTTTCGCCGCCGTCGCTGACAAACTCGCCCGCCCGCAGCCCTTCAAACCCGAGGCGAAAATCCGCGTCCGTCTCGTGCCGAACCCGCTTTTCCAAGACGCCTCCCACGACCTCGACGTGCAAATCGCCCTCGACGCCAAGGGCACCTTTCTCCGCACCGCCGACGGCCTCCCGCTCCGCACCCTCACCGAAACGCCCGCGCTCAAATGGGCAGTGCTGGGCCGCGAAGGCGGCAAAGCCGTCACCATTTTCCAAAGCGACGGCGCGGTGGTGGAGGAGTTCAAAGTGCTCCGCATCGCGAACACGATGGCCTTCGACGCGGGCGAGTACGAGTGGGCGGGGAAATGAAAAAGCGAAGGTGGCACAACGACTGAGCGGCGTTCCTTTTTAACGCAGAGACGCAAAGGCGCAGAGGACGCAAAGAATTTTCCAGACCGAATCGGTTGCCCAAAACGACGGCCTTTTTCCACCTCTGCGTCCTCTGCGTCTCCGCGGCTCTGCGTTAAAAAAATCAAACCTCCCGCAGTCATTCGCGCTTCGTCATTGCATCACCATTCCGCATCCGTCATTCGTCATTCCCCATGCGCGACATCGTTTATTTCGACCTCGAAACCCAGCGCACCGCCAACGACGCCGGCGGCTGGGACAAGAAAGCCGAGATGGGCATGTCCGTCGGCGTGACTTACAGCACGCGGCTCGGCGAGTACCGCATCTACCCGGAGGCGCGCGTGAAAGACCTCGTCGAGCAGCTCATGCGCGCCGACCTCGTGGTCGGCTTCAACGTCATCAGCTTCGATTACGAAGTGCTCATGGGCTACACCGCCTACGACCTCCCGCACCTCTGCTCCACGCTCGACATGCTCGTGGAGGTGGAAAAAAAACTCGGCCACCGGCTCAGCCTTGACGCCGTGGCCACGGCCTCGCTCGGCGTCGGCAAAACCGCCGACGGGCTCGACGCCATCCGCTGGTGGCGCGAGGGCAAGCTGCGCGACATCGCCGAGTACTGCTGCTTCGACGTGAAATGCACCAAGCTCGTCCATGAGTTTGGCGCGGCGAAAAAACAGCTCTTCTACAACGACCGCTTCCAGCAGCGCCGCAGCGTGGCCGTGGAGTGGTGACGAAAAGGGCGGGCTCAACCCGCTGCGCATGAAGCCCGGCGACGGGAAAAACTTTCCGCCTAGCGCCGTCCGCCGTAGCCGCCTTCGCGACGACCGCCGCCGCCGCCACGGGGCGGGCCCGCGTTTCCGCCGGGGCGCTGACCGGGCCGGCGCTGCTGCTGCTGGCGCGGGCCGCGCGGCGGGGCGGGCGGCTCGGGCGGGGCGGCGGAGGTGTAATCGAAACCGTC
>JANXWQ010000142.1 GCA_025351065.1 Chthoniobacter sp.
CCTGGAGGAAAAGCGCCCCCTGGATGACCACGCTCTCGCCGACCTTGAGTCCGCTGAGTACCTCATACACGTTACCGATAAGGCGTATCTGCGCCCCGAAACCGCGCAGGCGATCTTCGCGCAGTTCAAGAACGTCTTGGACTCGTCGCGGCAGAAAGTGCCGTTCGGCATTTGCCAGATCGGGAAGGCGTTTCGCAACGAGGTCACGCCGCGCAATTTCACCTTCCGCTCGCGCGAGTTTGAGCAGATGGAACTCGAGTTCTTCATCGCGCCGGATGAAGCGATCCGCATCCAGCACGGTGCCGTCGCGCAGTGGAGCGAGAGCGCCGATCTTTCCGCGCCGCAGCCAAACTGGGGCTGGGAAATGTGGCATCACTATTGGGAGAAGCAGCGCGTCGCCTACTACGACAGCATCGGCCTCGGCGCGGATCTCATCGACTACCACCGGCAGCAGCCGGACGAACTCGCGCACTACGCCCGCGCCTGCGTGGACATCCTTTTCAAGTTTCCCTTCGGCACCGAGGAGCTGGAAGGCATTGCCGCGCGCAGCGACTTTGACCTCTCGCAGCACCAAAAGCACAGCGGCAAGAGTCAGGAAATCTTTGACGAAGAACTCCGCGCCGCCGCCGGCAAACTCGACGCCGCCGCGAAGACCGCGTTCATCGCCAGCGTGGCCGACGAGTGGGCCGCGCGCGCCGCGAAGAACGGCAAGCCGGAAGAAGCCCCGCGCACCGCCGCCGCGGAGTTTTGCGAAAAGCTCTTCAAGGGCCAGTACGTGCCGCATGTCATCGAGCCCTCCGCGGGACTCGACCGCCTCGCGCTTGCGGTCATCGCAGCGGCGTATCACGAGGAGGAAAAGACGGACGTGAACGGCAAGGTCGAAAAGCGCACCGTGCTGCGTTTCCACCCGCGCGTCGCGCCGGTGAAAGTCGGCGTTTTCCCGCTACTCAAAAACAAGCCCGAACTCGTGACCAAAGCGCGCCAGGTCTATGACCTCCTCAAGCGCCAGATGGCCTGCTTCTACGACGAAGGCGGCAACATCGGCCGCCGCTACGCGCGACAAGACGAAGCCGGCACGCCCTTCGGCATCACCATCGACTTCGACACCATCGGCGAAAACGGCCCCGACCTGCTCGACACCGTGACCCTGCGCCATCGCGATGACGGCGCGCAGGAGCGCGTGAAAATCAGCGACCTGCCCGGGTTGCTGCTGCCAAAGGTTTCGTGATCCCGTGCCAAAACTAAAGGCTCCCGGCTTTCACCGGGAGCCTTTGATTTCACCCGCCGGCGGCTGCCTTAAGCCAAACGCCGCCGCCGCAGTCCGAGCAGGATGCCCGCTCCGCTCAGGAGCGTGATGGTCGCCGAAGGCTCCGGCGTCGCAACCGCTGTGACCCCGGAGTAAGCCCCGGTTCCCGAGAAGGTCTGCACATCGCCCAGTCCGGTCAGGACATTGTTGATATTGATGGTGAGCAGAGCGTCGCCGGCTCCATTGGTCGGGATATTGAAAAGATCCATGTCGAGAACCGCAAAGGAAAACGTGTCCGCCGCCGGCAGCGTATTGACATTGGTCGTCAGCGAAACGTCAAAGTCCAGCGTGTTACCCGGAGCAAAGCCCTGATAGAACTCGTTAAACGGATTGGCCGTGTTATCCGCGACCGTGACCGATGAGCCAAGGCCTCCGCTCGCCAAACCACTGAACGTAGCCGGAGGGAGGGCCGTCGCCGAGCCACTGCCAAAATTGAAGTTAGTAATGCTCACCGTATTGCTGTTCGGATCGCCCCCATTGAGTTGGAATTCGAGTGCGAACGGCGCAGACAAACTGCCAATCAACGGCGCGGTATTCACCGTGACGTGGAAGGAGAAAGCCTGGGCGGCGGGAGTAGCGAGGGCGGCGCACGCGCAGGCGAGCAGGCCGGAAAGGATTTGGGATTTGCGGTGGTTAGGAGCCTGTTGAAAAACCTCGCCTTGGTTGGGCTACCTTAGATAAGAGAGGGGATGTTCAAGCCGCGCGAAAAGAAGGGCCAGCAAAAGGAGTTTTGGGTGGTGGCGGACCGCCTGCCCAAAGCCAGCCCGAGCCGGTTCTATGAGTTGCTCAATGGGACGCTCCGAAGCATGCGCTTTGCCGAGGAGGTCTGGCAGACTTGTGCGCCGGCTGACGCGGAAGCGAAGCGCGGCGGGCGGCCCGGCATTGCTCCGGTGGTCTATTTCAAGATGCTGATGATGGGGGTTTTCGAGGGCATCGAGAGCGAGCGGCAGATCGCCTTGCGGTGTGCAGACTCGCTGTCGTTGCGCGGCTTTCTGGGTGATGCGCTCGATGAAGCGACGCCGGACCACTCCCGTATGTCGATCATCCGCCAGCGGCTGGGGGGCGATTGCTTTGCGCGAGTCTTCGCCCTGGTGCTGGCGGCGCGGCAACGGCACGGACTGCTCAAAGGCCGGCACCTCGGCCTCGACAGCAGCGTCATGGAAGCCCACGCCAGCCTGCGCCACCTGACCGAGCGCAACACCGAGGAAGGTTATTGGGACTACGTGCAACGGCTGGCCAAAGAGGCCGGCTTGGAGACGACCGACGGGGCCGCGCTGCGCAATTTCGACCGCAAGCGTCCGGGCAAGAAGCTCAGCAATGAGCAGTGGCAAAACCCGCCGAGGAGGCGGAGGGGAATAGCGGGGGCTGGAGGACGGGCGAGCCATGACCCGGACGCGAAGATCGGCCGGACCAAGGAGGGAGCCACCGACATGGTCTATCTGCCCGAACACACGGTGGACCTGGACACCGGAGCGATTGTGCAAGCACAGGTGCTGGCGGGGGATCACCGGGACAGCGAAGAGTTGAGCGAGCGGGTCATCGAGGCGGTGGTCAGCGTGCAGGAAGCCCTGGCTGATCCGGAGTCGATGCCGGAGACGCTGACCGGGGACAAGGGTTGCTTTTCGCTGCTGGAGATCGGACGCCTGCAGGAGTTGAGCCTCAAGACGGTGATCAGCGATCCGCATCGGGAGCAACGGCGCTTTGACCAACTGAGCAGCGCCCAACGCCAGACCCTCACCCGCGCTCAGCGTGCGACGAGCAGTCATTATGGCAAAGGGCTCCTGCGCAAGCGCGGCCAGCACCTCGAACGCAGCTTTGCCCACGTGCTCGATGCCGGCGGGATGCGGCGGGCCACTTTGCGCGGATTGGAGAACCTGAACAAACGCCATCAGATCGCGGCGGCCTGCTCAAATCTTTCCCAGCTCCTGCGCCGGCTCTACGGAGTAGGCACTCCCAAGCAGTGGAGCGCTTTTTTACGCTGGCTTCGGGCGGTTACGCTTCCTCCACTCAGCGTCGCATGGCGACGGCTCATAAACCGCACCCGGGCTTACGAACTGTCTCCCTCGAC
>JANXWQ010000144.1 GCA_025351065.1 Chthoniobacter sp.
CGGCAAGATCGCGGTGAACTTTGTGCTCAAGCTGCCGGATGACGCGATCAAGACGCAGACGATAACGCTGAGCTTGAACAACATGCCCTTCACCGAGGTGGTAAAATACGTCGCCGAACTGGCGAACCTGAACGTGCAGTACCAGAAATTCGCCGTGCTCGTGACGCCCAAGACCGGAGCCGCGCCCGACGCGCCCGTGCCCGCCCAGACCACACCCGCGCCGCCTCAGTAAAGGACGCGCGCGAGGTAGAGCCCTTCCGCCGGGGCTTGGAAGTGCGTCTTCGGCGAGCCGCCGCCGGCTAGGAGCGTGTCGAGAAAAGCCGGCTCCATCCGCCCCTGCGCGCAGCGGATGAGCGTGCCGGTGAGCAGACGCACCATTTTGTAAAGGAAGCCGTCGCCGGTGAAGCGCAGCGTGAGCCGCGGGCCGCGCGCGGTGAGGTGGATTTCGCGGAGCGTGCGGACGGTGCTCGTCGGCGCGTGGCCGCGGTTCGCGGCGAAGCCGGCGAAGTCATGCTTGCCGGTGAGCCGCGCGGCGCATGCGCGCAGCACGCCGAGGTCTAGCGGACCAGGCACATGCCACGCGCGCCCGATTTCCAGCGGCGGAAAAACCGGCCCGACATGGATGCGGTAGAGATACGACTTGCCGCGCGCCTGAAACCGCGCGTGGAAATCCGCCGCCGCGCGCACGCAGCGCAGCACGCGGATTTCGGGCGGCAGATTGGCGTTCAGCGCGGCGTGCCATTTCGCCGGCGGGAGAAAATCGCGCGGCACATCCGCATGCGCCACCTGCCCCAGCGCATGCACCCCGGCATCCGTCCGCCCCGACCCATGCACCACGATCCGCTGCCCGCCGACCCGCAGGAATGCTTGCTCCAGCCAATCCTGCACCGCATCGCCACCCGCCTGGCTCTGCCACCCGCGGAATGGGCGGCCATCGTAGGCGAGGAGGAGACGGAGACGCTGCGTAGTTTTCATCGCTTGGCTTTGGAGACTCAAAAAATTGCCAGGTCATCAGGTTTTGAAGTCACCGAGTATTTCGTCAACCGATCTCTCCACCCATCTCCGATTTTCGTTCTGAATGTTGGCGAGACGCGCAGCCACATCGCGTCCTTGAAGCCGGTCATCTTCAACCCAGTAAAGCTTTGCTTTAAGCAGGGACAAATGGGCAGCTCTCAATTTCTCCGCGGCTCTAACCAGTTTTTCACGAGTGAATCCTGAGTGAAGCGCGTGTTCCAATTCCTGCTCGCGATGCGACAATTGGATTTCCTTCTTGGTTGTGTCGGTTCTCGGAATATTTAACGGCATGCCAAGCGCGGTGCGTTCAATCTCTCATCCCAGCATCGCCTGCGAATCGAGCCAGCCTTGCAGGATGAGTTGCGCGGCGACCTGGTCGATGACTTTGCGGCTGTCTTTCACGTTGCGCCCGGCCTCGTGCAGCGAGCGCTGCGCGGCGACGGAGGTGAGCCGCTCGTCCCACAGCTTCACCTCGCAGCCGCAGGCGGCGCGCAGCTTTTCGGCAAAGGCCCGCACCTTCTCCGCCGCCGGGCCGTAGCTGCCGTCCATGTTGCGCGGCAGGCCGAGGATGATGATCCCGATTTTGTCGCGGACGACGATGGCCGCGATGCGCGCCACGGGATCGGCGACCTCCTTCAAATGGATCGTCTCCAGCGGATGCGCGAGCATGCCGAGGTCATCCGCAATCGCAAGCCCGATGCGCGCCTCGCCGTGGTCGATGCCGAGGCCGCGCTTCACTGCATCGCCTCCGGCACGCGCGCGACAAGCTGCTTGATCTTCTCCGCCTCATGCCGGCTGCACACGAGCAGCGCGTCGGCGGTCTGCACCACGATGAGGTCGCTGACGCCGAGCAGCGCGATGGTGCGCGGCTGGTCGGTGAAGACGATGTTGTTCGCCGCGTCAATGGCATGCACGGCAGTGTTGCTCTGATTCCCGGTGGCGTCGTGCTCGAGGTATTTTGCCACGGCGGTCCAGCTTCCCACGTCGTCCCAGTCAAAGGCGGACTCGACCATGAGCACGCGCTCGCTCTTTTCCATGACGGCGTAGTCGATGGAGATTTTCGGCAGCGCGGGGAAAACGTCGCGCAGCAGGTCGGCCATGTTTTCGCCCGCATGCAGCCGCCCGACGAATTCGCCGAGCGCCGACGCGTACCGGTTGAAGGCGGCCATGATTGCCGGGATCGACCAGATGAACATGCCCGCGTTCCAGCGGAAATTGCCCTGCTGCAAAAACTGCGCGGCGAGTTCAGCGTCCGGTTTTTCGCGGAAGCGCGTAACCTCGAAAACGCCCGGCCCGCCCGCGGCGGCATCGGCGAGGTGAAAAGCCGCGCCCTGCTCGATATAGCCGAAACCCGGACATGCCCAAGTCGGCTGGATGCCGATGGTGACAAGCTCTCCGGTCTGCTCCGCCGCCGCCGCCGCGGTGCGCAGCGTCCGCTGAAAACCGGCGGTGTCCTGGATGAGATGATCCGCGGGCAGCACGACCATCGTCGCCTGCGGCGCGCGCCGCGCGATCCAGCCGACGCCGAGCGCGATGGCTGCCGCGGTGTCGCGCTTCGCCGGCTCGGCGACGATGTTTTCCCGCGGCAACTGCGGGCACAGCGCGCGCACGCCGGCCTCCTGGTCGGCGTTGGTGAGGATGAGGATTTGCTCCGGCGGCACGAGGCCGTCGAGCCGGCGCAGCGTGGCTTCGAGCAGCGTTTCTTTGGAAAAAAGCGAGAGCAGTTGCTTCGGGCGCACGCGGCGGCTGAGCGGCCAGAAACGCTCGCCGCTGCCACCGGCGAGAATGAGGACGTAGAGGGGATTGGAGGAAACCATGCGCATTGCCATACGGGATCGCCCCGCGGATGGGAAGCCCACGCGCGGCGATGGCGTCAGTCTTTCAGCAGCGGCGTTTCCTTTTTTCGCCGGCGGAAAAGGCCGCGCGCCTCGGCGAGGGACACACCCTCGATGAAGTAAGCGGACGCCGCGCGGCCCATCGCAAAAGTGCCGGCGGCGGCGACTGCGCCGGAGACGGCATTGCCCCACAGGGGCACGAATTTCAAAACGGCGCGCGCGCCTTCGCGCAACGCGAGCCCAAGGCCGATGTTCGCGCCGAGCGCAGCGATGAATTCGCCGGCGAGCTTCACGCTCATCTCGCGTCCGCTGATGTGCATGATGCTGGCGACCATCGTGCCTTGCAGCGAAGTGAGGATCGGGAAATCCGCGAGCGGGATGGGCTGCGCGCCGATGGCCGCGCTGATCGCGGTCACACTTTTAATGACAACCTGCGCGATCTGTTTTTGCAGCGCGCGGTTGGCGGAAAGCCGGGCCATTTCGAGCTGCGCTTCGCCGGGCAGCTCGATGGCGATCCGCTCCGCCAGTCGCTCGCGCTCCGCGCCCGGCGGGAGCGCGAGCGTGCCGGCCATGCGGTCGCTCAGTTCGGTGCGGGTGTGCAGGCAGGCGTGCAGATCCTGCCGCGCGTGCTCCGCATCGCCCGCGCCGGCCACGAGCACGCCGAGCAGTTTCGCGCGCGGGCCGCCGCGCTGCCCGGCGCAGGCGAGGATTTGCGCGGCGTGGTCGAGGTCGGCAGCGAGCGCGTCGTCGATGGGCAGCGCGGGGCGGATGAAGATGAAAAGGTCGGGCGCTTCCTCCGCAAGCGCGGCGCGCAGCATGTTGAGCGAGGCGGGCCGCCGGGCGTCGAGCAGTTGCAAAGTGCCGCGGCTTTTTTGGCCGAAAGTCTGCCACGTTCCGTCGCTCAGATTTTCCTCGCCGGGCCGCGCCACGTCCGCGCCAAAGAGCCCGTGAAGCAGCTCCACCTTGCCCGCGCCCGCCGGCCCGAGCAGCACGAGCCGGGGCGCGCGCTGGAGGAGGAAAAGCGTTTTGATCGGCGTGATCTCGCGCAAAATCGGCCCGCGCAAGGACTCGGGCAGCCGCTGCACGAGGGCTTCGATTTTTTCGTAGAGGGAGAGAAAGGTGGAAGGTTTCATCAGCAGTGTCGGCTCGGCATTGGTATCGCAGACGAACCGCGGGCCGCTCGTCCCGAGATGGCGAATGTCGGGCTACTTCGGAATCACCAGCACCATGCCGGGTTTTATATTCACGGTGCCGGCGAGCAGGCCGGAGTTCGCGTTCTGGATGTCCCTGGCGCGGGCGGCGTTTTTGTAAAACTGGCGCGAGATTTTCGCGAGCGTATCGCCGGGCTTGACGGTGTAGGTGCGTGCGTCGGGCGGGATGGGCTTTGGCACCTGCGCGCCTTTGGCCGGGGTCGCGGACGGCGGCGGCTTTGGCGCCCGCAGGGCTTCGATTTTGGCGAGCAGCATTTGGTTTTCGTTTTTCAAACGCACGGCTTCGGCCTGGGTGCTCGGGGTGCCGTTGCTGAGCTGCACGAGGAGTTTGTTTTCGTCCTCTTTTTTCAGCGCCTTCGCGTCCTTCGCCTTCGCGCCGGAGGGCTCGAGTTCGAGGTAGCGGTCGAGGTGATGCACGGCGTCGAGCGGGCTCTTGAGCTTGTCCGCGTAGAGCAGCGCGAGGCGGTAGTGGAGGTCGGCGGTTTTCGCCGTGCCGTCGAGCGCGGCCTCGTAGCGTTCGACTGCGCCGCGGAAATCCCCGGCGGCGGCTTTTTTTTCCGCGGCGCTGATGTCGTCCTTCGTGCCTTTGTCAAAAAGCCGGTCGCAGCCGGGCGCGGTGAGGAGCGCGAGAATGGCGAGCGCTTTGGCCAGCGCGCGGCGGAGCGGGCTCATCCCTCGGCGCGTTTGAGGCCCGCGCGTTCCAGCACATCGACGACGGTGCGCACGACCTTCACGCGGGCGTACCATTTGTAATTCGCGGCGACCACATTCCACGGCGCGGTGTCCGTGCTGGTGCGCTCAAACATGTCCTCGGCGGCGGCGTTGTGCTCGTCCCACTTGCGGCGGTTGCGCCAGTCCTCGTCGTTGATTTTCCAATGCTTGTAGGGGTCGCCTTCGCGGCGTTTGAAACGCAGGAGCTGCTCGTCCTTGGAAATGTGCAGGTAGAATTTCACGAAGATCGTGCCGTCGTCCGCGAGCAGCCGCTCGAAGTCGCTGATCTCGTCGTAGGCGCGCTTCCATTCCTTGTCTGAGGCGAAATTTTCCACCCGCTCGACCAGCACACGGCCATACCACGAGCGGTCGAAAATGATCGCCTGGCCGTAGGGCGGGAGCTTGTTCCAAAAGCGCCAGAGGTAGTGGCGCTGGTGCTCCTCGGCGGTCGGCTTGATGACGGAATGCACGCGCAGCAGCCGCGGGTCGAGCCGCTCGACGATGCGCTTGATCGCGCCGCCTTTGCCCGCCGCGTCGGGCCCCTCGAAGACGATGACCAGCGCGCGCCGCGACTCAGCCAGTTCGCGGGTGAGGGTGAGCAGCTTGAGCTGCTGCTCCTTGAGCTTGGGTTTGTAGTCCGCCTCCTCGATGGATTTGTGTTCGAGGTCATCGAGGCGGCGGCCTTTTTTGAGCCCGTTCGGCTCGCGCAGATTCGGCATGGTGCGGTTATAGCGGGGGCTTTTTTTTCCGCAAGCGGCGGGGGGAAAGGGCTCAGCTTTCCGCCCAGATGAAATGAATCGGCGCGTCCACATCCGGGTGCAGGCTTTCGCGGACGGGGCAATGCAGCGCTGCGTGCTCGAGCGCGGTGCGGTGCGGGTGCGTGGGCGGGAGCGGGACCGTGAGTTCACACGGGAGCCGGGAGATGCGGCGCGTGGGGACGGAGGTCATTTCTTTTTGCACGGTGATTTTTGTCCCGCGCAGCTCGATGCCGTGGCGCTGGGCGAAGATGCCCATGGTGGTGACGATGCACGTCCCGAGCGCGGTGGCGACGAGGTCGGTGGGCGAAAAGGATTCGCCGCGCCCGTGATTGTCGGTCGGCGCGTCGGTGAGGAGCGTGGTGGTGGAAGGGCCGTGCGCGGCGGTGCAGCGCAGGTCGCCGAGGTATTGGATGGAGATTTCGACCATGGATTTTTAGGCGGGGTTTTGGAAAGTGCAGGCTGCGGTGAGCATGGCGTGAACACCGGGTTCGACGGCGCGGAGGTAGCCGGCGGAGTCGCGCTGCCACAGCATCCGCAGATCGGCGAGGTGTTCCGGCGGAAGTGTTTCTGGGCGGCTCGCGGCGTGCGGGTCGTAGGGGAGTTCAAGCGTAATCATCGCGGGCCTGGAGCCGTCGGGGTAGGTGAGGCCGTAGCCGCACCACTGGCCGAGCGAGCCGGGGCAGATGGCGTAGGTGCGTTGGAGGCGGCGCTGGCCGCGGCCGAGTTCGGCCACGCGCAGGCGGTAGGGGCGGCGCGCGGTTTCACCGAGCGCGGTCCACATGGCCTGGGCGAGCGCGGTGGATTGCGGGCCGTCGGCGTCGAGTTCGGCGAGCGCCCAGTGGAGGCTCACGATTTTCGCCGGACGGCGCGCGAGGATGAAATCGCGCAGCGCCCGCGACTCCGGCTCGGACCACGGCGCGGGGCCGGGCGGCTCCTCGCTGGCGGCGCTCCAGTTGAAGGCGCAGTTGCGGTTAAGATCGACGCCGCGCGCATTGTAGCGCGTGCCGCGCTTGTACCCGTCAGGGTTCGCGAGCGGCAGGACGATGACGGGCGCGGCGGGCAGCGCGGCCCCCGCAGTGCTTTGCAAAAAGCTTTCCAGCAGCAAAACCGTGGCCGGCTCGTCGCCGTGCGTGCCGCCAATGAGCAGCGTGGCGTTTCGCCGCACGGGCTCCGCGGCGAGGTCAAAGTTGGCGCACGCGGGGATGCCGAGCCCCTCGGCGGTGGAGCCGATGGAGCGGGCGAAAATTTGGCTACCAGACATGGAAGGTTGCCGCTAAGAATTTCAGAAATCCTCCTGCCGGAAAGATCGAATCCCCCGATTCACCGATTTTTTCCGCACCTCCCTTTTTTCGTCCATGAAGCTTACCTGCGTCAGCCGGGAACTGCACCCGCGCCACACGTTTCGCATCAGCCGCGGCACGCGCACCGAAGTGCGCAATGTCTTCGTCCGCCTGGAGAGCGACGGCATCGCGGGCTACGGCGAGGCGTCGCCTAACGCTTTCTACGACGAGACATGGGAAGGCGTGACGCAAAAAATAGAGGCGGCGCGCGGCTTCATCGAGGCGCTGGATTTGCAAACCGTCGCGGGCTTGGAAGCCGCATGGGGACAGCTTTGGGAGCTGGTGGCACCCTCGCGCGCCGCGCAGTGCGCGCTCGACGTGGCGCTGTGGGACTGGCTCGCGCGGCGGCGCGGCGTGTCGGTCACGGAGCTGATGTGGGCGCGCAAGCCGGAGCCGGTGACGACCTTTTGCACCATCGGCCTTTCGAGCACCGAGGAGCTGGCGACGAAGATGGCAGAGATGCGGCGCTTCCCACGCATCAAGCTGAAATCCGACGCCACCGCCAGCCTGCGCTCGCTCGAATACGTGCGTGCCCGCGCCACCGGCCTGCTCGCCGTGGACGCCAACTGCGCGTGGGGTGCCGCGGATTTGCGCGCGCTTTCGCAGAGTCTGAAAAAACTGGGCGTCACCTTCATCGAGCAGCCGTATCCCCCGGAGCGCGACGCCGACCTCGCGCGCGCCCGCTCGGTGCTGCCGCTGATGGCGGACGAAAGCTGCCTCGTCGAGGAGGACGTGCCGCGCGTCGCGCCGCTCTACGACGGCTTCAACATCAAGCTCGTAAAATGCGGCGGCCTCACGCCCGCGCGGCGGATGGTACTCCGCGGCAAGGTGCTCAAGCAGACGCTGATGGTCGGCTGCATGCTGGAAAGCAGCGCGCTCATCGCCGCCGGCGCGGTCATCGCCCAGCGCACCAGCTACGCCGACCTCGACGGCGCGTGGCTCATCGGCGACGACCCGTTTCGCGGGTGGCAGTTTGCCGACGGCATCCTCACACCGCCCGCCGAACCAGGGCTGGGCGTGGAGCCGGAGGCTGGGTTGTTTGAGGGCTGAGGCGGCGGAAAAAAAACGCCGGCACCCGCGGTTACCCCGGCAGCGGGTACCGGGAGGTGAGGGCGCGGACTTCGGTGCGGACTTTGAGCAGCTCGGCGGGGTCGTCTTTGCCGAGGAGGGCGCGGTGCATGAGGTCGGCGATTTCCATCATCTCCTCCTCGCGCATGCCGCGGGTGGTGACGGCGGGCGTGCCGACGCGGATGCCGCCGCCTTTGCTGATGGGCTCGGTGTCGAAGGGGATGCCGTTTTTGTTCACGGTGAGGCCGGCATGGTCGAGGGTCTCGCTGGCGAGCTTGCCATTCAGCCCGGCGGGGCGGAGATCGACGAGCATGAGGTGGTTGTCGGTGCCGCCGCTGACGATGCGGTAGCCGTTTTTCGCGAGCCCGGCGGCGAGCGCCTTGGCGTTGCTGACGACCTGCTGCGCGTAGGCTTTGAACGACGGCTGGAGGGCTTCGTGGAAGCAGACGGCTTTGGCCGCGATGACGTGCTCGAGCGGGCCACCCTGGATGCCGGGGAAGACCTGGCTGTCGATGCCTTTCGCGTATTTTTCGTGGCAAATGATGATGCCGCCGCGCGGGCCGCGCAGGCTCTTGTGCGTGGTGGTGGTGACGAAGTCGGCGAGCGGCACGGGGTTCGGGTGGACGCCCGCGGCGACGAGGCCGGCGATGTGCGCCATGTCCACGAAGAGCAGCGCGCCCACGCTGTCGGCGATCGCGCGCATGCGCTGGAAGTCGATGATGCGCGGGTAGGCGGAGGCGCCGGCGGTGATCATGCGCGGCTGCACTTCGAGGGCCTGTTTGGCGAGGGCGTCGTAGTCGATGCGCTCGTCCGCCGGGCTCACGCCGTAGTGGGTGACGGCGTAGAAGCGGCCGGAAAAATTCGCCTTGTGGCCGTGGGTGAGGTGGCCGCCGTGGGCGAGGTCCATGGTGAGGATTTTGTCGCCGGGCTGGAGGACGGAAAAATAGACGGCGGTGTTCGCCTGCGAGCCGGAATGCGGCTGGACGTTGACGTGGTCGCCGCCGAAGAGCTGCTTCGCGCGGTCGATGGCGAGCTGCTCGACGACATCGACATGCTCACAGCCGCCATACCAGCGGCGGCCGGGGTAGCCCTCGGCGTATTTGTTGGTGAGGCACGAGCCCTGGGCTTCCATGACGGCGCGGCTGGTGAAATTTTCGCTGGCGATCAGCTCGATGTTTTCAAACTGGCGCAGCTTCTCGGCTTCGATGGCGCGGAAGATTTCGGGATCGGCTTCTTCGAGCGAAGGATGCGAGGCGTTGGACGTGCCGAGGTGGCCGAGCTTTTCCACGCGGCGCTCGTGGCGTCCGCCCTCGAAGGAGGTGGTGAGAAACGACTCGACGATGTTCGCGACGGCGCTCACTTCGACGTGATTCGAGGCGAGGCAGAGCACATTGGAGTTGTTGTGCTGGCGGGTGACGGCGGCGTCGGCGGCGTTGTCGAGGAGCGCGGCGCGGATCTGCGGGAAACGGTTCGCAGCGATGCTCATGCCGATGCCGCTTTTGCAAAACAGGATGCCGAAGTCCGACTCGCCCGCGATGAGGTGGTGGCAGACGGTTTCGGCGAAATCCGGGTAGTCCACCGAGTCGTGCGTGAACGCACCGAAGTCGCTGACGACGTAGCCTTTTTTCGTGAGGTGCGCGTGGACGGCCTGC
>JANXWQ010000147.1 GCA_025351065.1 Chthoniobacter sp.
CGGTGGCTCACCGGCTCGCCGCGTTTGCAGACGCGCCTTTATTTCAACCGTCTCGTCCGCCAAAACCTCCTGCCGATGCCGGACAACAACGGCACGCCCGGCGGGCCAAACAGCAGCTTCACCGCGAATCCGGGGCCGACGTATTCCGGCCTCGCGCACTCGCCGGTGCTGCCCGCGGCGCTCGCGCCCGTGACCGTGCGCTGCGCCGCCGCCGACCCGCAGGGCGTGGCGCAGATGGCGGTGAAATGGCGGCTCGACGGGCAGACGTGGCAAAGCGCGGCGATGGCTCTGGTGGGCGATCATTACGAAGGCACGATCCCCGGCCAGTCAGCGGCGACGCTCGTGCAGTTCTATGTCGAGGGGCAGGATGGGTCCGGCGCGATCTCGGATTTTCCCGCGGCGGGCGCGGCGTCGCGCGCGCTCATCCGGTGGAAAGACGGCACCGCGCCGAGCACGCCGGGGCAGGAGTTCCGGCTGCTGATGACCGCGGCGGACGCGGACTTCATGCACACTGCGACGAACGTGATGAGCAACGACCAGCTTCCCTGCACGGTCGTCTATCGCGGCAGCGAGGTTTTCTACGACACCACGGTGCGGCTGAAATCCAGCGAGCGCGGACGCTATGCGGACACGCGCCTCGGCTTCTCGATCGCGTTCGATCCGATGCACCTTTTCCGCGGCACGCTCGACTCGGTGAACCTCGACCGCAGCGGCTACGGACGCGGCACGGACAACAGCGGCTTCGGCCAGACGGAAATCGTGAACTGGCATTTCTTCGCCCGCGCCGGCGGCGTCTCCGCGATGCGGAACGACCTCGTTTATCTCATCGCGCCGCGCTCGCAGCACACCGGCTCGGCGATGCTGACGATGGCGGAGTTCAACGACGTGTATCTCAACGGCCTTTACCTCAACGGCGCGAACACGCCCGAGTTCAAATACGAACTCGTCTATTCGCCGACGACCACCACGGGCGGGCCGGAGGGTTTGAAACTGCCGCAGCCCGACGACGTGCGCGGCGTCGCGATCGGCGGCTACTCGACCGCGGACAAGGAGGCCTACCGCTGGAATTTCCTCATCGGCAATGCGCGCAGCGACGACGACTACAGCCGCGTCATCAACCTCAACAACACCTTCGCCCTGACCGGCGCGGCCTACGACGCGGCGCTGCCAAACGCCATCGACATCGACCAATGGCTGCGCACCTCCGCGGCGCTCTCGCTCGCCGGCCCCGGCGACAACTACGCCACCGCCCAAGGCCCGTGGCACAACCTGAAACTCTACCAGCGCGCCGACGGACGCATGATCTACCTCCCGTGGGACACGGACTTCATGACCGAGCCCGCCAACGACCCCCTCGCCAACAACCCCGACCTCAACAAAATCATCGCGTCGAACCTCAGCTACAAGCGCTCCTTTTACGGCCACCTGCTCGACATCATCGGCACGAGTTTCAACACCGCCTACCTCACCTCGTGGGTCACGCACTACCAGTCGTTCAGCACCGGCGGCGGCAACTGGAACGACATCACCACCTACGTAGGCGACCGCGTCGCGTTCGTCACCGCGCAGATCAATGCCGCGTATCCGCCGGCCACTTTCGCCATCACCACGAATGGCGGCGCGAATTTCAGTGCGCCCGGCCCGCAGGTCACGCTCAGCGGCAGCGGCTGGGTTAATGTCACGAGCATCCGGCTGCAAAGCGGGCTCGTGCTGCCGGTCACTTGGACTGGCGATGAAACGTGGCAGGTCAGTGTGCCGATCAACGCGGGCACCAACGCGCTCACGCTTCAGGCGCTCGACTACCACGGCGCGGTCGTCGGCACCGCGAGCATTACCATCACCGGCACCGGCAGCATCGTCGCCGCGGCGGTGGGAAATCTCGTTGTCTCCGAGTTGCACTACAACCCGTCACCCGCGACCGCTGCGGAGATCAACGCGGGCGTCGCCGACAACGACGACTTCGAGTTTGTGGAAGTGCGCAACATCAGCCCGACGGCGACGATCAACCTGAATGGCGTGCGCTTTTCCGCCGGCATCACCTACGCCTTTCCCGCTACCACGCTCGGGCCTGGCGCGGCGCTCACCGTCCCGCGCCGCGCGTCCGCCTTTGCCCTGCGCCATCCCAGTTTGACGGTCGCGCCGGAGTACTATCAGGCGAGCGGAAACGTCTTCAGCAACAACGGCGAACTCGTCGTGCTCATCGACGCCGCCGGCGCAGACATCGTGCGCTTCACCTACGGCATCGCTTCGCCGTGGCCGGTCACGTCGCACGGTGGCGGACCGTCGCTCGTGCTCATCGCCCCGCTGCTCAATCCCGACCCGAACGACCCGCTCAACTGGCGCGCGAGCACCGCCAACGACGGCACTCCCAATGCCAGCGACGCCCTCGCCCCGCCCACCAACCCCGGCGGCGACGCCAACGCCAACGGCCTCCCCGACATCGTGGACTACGCCCTCGGCGGCGGCGCTTTCCCTAGCGCCGGCAGCACGATCATCAACGGCGTCCAGTACTTTACCCTCACCTTCGACCGCCAGCCCCGCGCCGACGTGCTCTGGCAGACCGAATCTTCGCCCAACCTCCAGTCGTGGACCCTCGCTGGAGCCAACGTCATCCCCTTCTCCCGCACCACGCTCGCCAGCGGGCTCGAGCGCATCACCCTCCGCGCCACCATCCCGCTTAGCGGCACCCCGACGCCATTCCTCCGCGCGCGGCTGCAAACGAAACCGTAGCTTGAGGAAAAACTCCGCCCCTTTTTTTCGCGTTTCAGAACGATGATTCAGCGTAGGATTTCGGAGCAAATTTGCCCATCGCCATTCGCCGATTCCAGTTCCTCGATTCCAGGTCATCAAAACTTTGCCAGACCTATACTTCATACCTCATCCTTTCCGCCTCCTGCATCCATGCGCCGAACCCTTCGCCTCGCCGTCCTCGTCATTGGTCTAAAAGCAGCCGCCCTTCCCGCCGCCGAACCCCTCGTCCTCACACCCACCGCTGCCGAACCCGCTGACTTCACTTCGCGCGGCCTCCCCTTCTCCACCGTCTTCGTGGGGCGCGAGCGTTTTGAGGCGCTCATGGCCCGCGCCGCCGAATTGAAAGACCTGCCTATCGGCCAGCGCACCGCCGCCGTCGGGCGGCTGCTCGTGGGCACGCCGTACCGCGGTTTCACCCTCGAGATCGACGACCACATCGAAGCTCCTTCCGCCAATTTCAACGGCCTCGATTGCTGGACTTTTTTCGAGACCGCGCTCGCCGCCGCCCGCCTGCTCGATGAACCGCCCGAAGCCCGCACGCCGCAGAATTTTCTCAAATACCTCGAGCTCGACCGCTACCGCGGCGGCCATTGCGACGGCTACCTCTCGCGCCTCCACTACCTCGAAGACTGGGCGCAGGACAACGAGCGCCGCGGCCTCGTCCGCGACCTCACCCGCGCGTTCGGCGGCGTCCGCGCCCCGCACGCCGCCGTGGAGATGCAGCGCACCTGGAAAGGCTACCGCTACATGCGCCACAACCCCGACCTCTACGCCGGCATCGCCCGCATGGAAAACCGCATCGCCGCCACCCCGCTCTACTTCATCCCCAAAGACCGCGTCGCCGCCGTCGAGCCGCAGCTCCAGAGCGGCGACATCATCAGCATCTGCTCGCACGACGGCGGCATGATCGGCACCTCGCACGTCGGCCTCGCCTACCGCACGCCCGACGGCGTGCTGCGCCTCATGCACGCCAGCGCCCCGCACAACGCCGGCAAAGTCATCCTCGACCAAAGCCTCAGCGGCTACCTCAACCACTTCAAAATGGAAGCCGGCATCATGGTCGCGCGGCCGCTGAAGTAGCCACCCGCTCTCCGGCGCATACGGTCACTTTTCTCCCATGAGTGAAACCGCACCAGTCCTACCCGATGCCGAACGTCCAGTGGGGCCGAAGCGTCCATCCCGCGGCTTTTGGCTGGCGCTTTCGGTCATCATCACGATCACAGCCACCATCGTTGTCCTTCTTTTGCTCTCCACGACGGAAGTCCGTGATGGCCCCCGCCCTGACGATGGCATTCGGCAAATGATAACCGCGCTCCAAATCTATGCCGGCGACAACGACGGACGCCTTCCCCAGACTCTCCGGGCCATGATCCCGGAATATTTATCCCAGGAAAATTTTGACGGCTCCCGCTTTGCACCACCCAGGAAATCAGAGCGTCTCGACTGGCTCTACTTTCCTCGGGAAAAGCTGGATGTGCTTCCGCCGGATACCATCCTTCTCGCTTCGCCAGCCACCTTGCTCAACACCGCCGGGGCGCAGCTACGCATTGTGACAAACGCGGCAGGCCAGACCGACTACATCCCCGAAGCCGACTTTCAGCGCCTCATCCGCGAGCAAAAT
>JANXWQ010000201.1 GCA_025351065.1 Chthoniobacter sp.
CTTTTGCGTGATGCCGAGCGCCCGGTGGAGTTCGTAAGAGCTGATTCCGTTTTTCGCGCCCATGATGAGCCACATCCCAACGATCCATTTTCCAAGATCAATCGGGCTGTCTTCCATGATCGTGCCGACCTTCACCGAAAACTGCCGCCGCTTTGGGCAATCCTCGCACGTCCACACGCGGCGCTTGGCGGCGAATGAAACCCTGCTCGAATTGCAACGCGGACAGACGACGCCATTCGGCCACCGCATGTTCACCACGAACGCCAGCGACACGTCGGGATTTGAGAAGTGTTTGATTGCCTCAAACAGCGTCTCGGGAAATTCAGTTTCGTCTTTCATGCGGACACTATCGCAGGATTTAATGTGGTGTCAAATATGTTATTACCCTTAAAAGGAATGAAGGCGGGTCGCTGGCGGGAGAAACTGCCTGGCATCCGACGCCTGGCAGCCGAACTCCGCGTCTCCCGCGATTCACTTCGCGCTGCCGTGACGCTGCTGGAGTCTGAGGGTCATCTGAAGTCCCAAGGATCCGGCCGGCACCGGCAAATTCCCGCGGAAATCCATGGGCCTCAGCGGGCTCTGCGAATCGGCATCCTGCTCCACCTGCCGATGGAAAAACAGAACGCCGAGATGCAGCGTACTCTGGGTGAGCTTCGCCATGACATTCACTCCGCAGGCCACGTTTGGGTTCCGGCGAATAGAACTCACCTGGAACTCGAGGGCAGGCCGGAGCGCGTCGCGAAGGTCGTTGCCGAAGCCGATGCTGATGCGTGGATTGTTGTATCGGGTTCGCGCGGGGTGCTCGAATGGTTCGTGAAACAGGAAGTGCCCGCGTTTGCCTTTGGCGGTTTGTGCTCGGAGTTGGCGATCGCAGGTTCAGGTATCGACGGCGTTCCGGCGGTGCGGGCCGCGGTGCGCCACTTGACGGCGCTCGGGCATCGTCGAATCGTGCTCATCTCCCCACCGGGCTGGCAGCACGCTTTTCTGGATGAACTTCTCGCTCAAGGCATAACGGCGGGGGAATACAACGCTCCCGCATGGGTTGAAACTCCCGCTGGCCTGCACGCGCTGCTCAATTCGCTGTTCCGAGTTACCGCACCCACGGCTTTAATATTGGTCGAGCCGCCACGGATGCTGGCGGTCTTGTATTTTCTCAATCAGCGCGCTCTGCGCCTCCCGCAAGATGTGTCTCTCGTCTGCTTCGGACAGGATTCGATGTTTGAATGGTGCGACCCACCGATCGCGCACTTTCGTTACGATCTCGCCCTGCCAAGGCGGCGCATCGTCAAATGGATCGAGGCTGTGAAGCGCGGCACCAGCGATTACTCCCGCCGGATCTTTCCCGCGGAATTTGACCCTGGCGGCTCGACCGGCCCTGTGCCGAAACGTCAGTCTTGAGAGCCTCATCGCAGCGCGCTGCCCAGACCCGGATCGGCCGTATGATTGTAGCTCCCCGGCAACCCGTCCGTCAGCACATTCGCCGAGACGCCCGCCCAGAGCGGGTGCGACGCCGTCACCTGGCAGCCCCGCGCCACCTTCGTCGTCGCCCACTCCTGGATCGCCTCGACGCGAAGTTCCGTGAGGCAGAAATCGCGAAACTCGTTCCACACCACGCGCGGCCCCGGCGCATCAGGCCGCTCGAACGGAAGGACATCCACCGAAACCCCGTCACCGCCGCCGGAGGCGCTGGCACGCGGATCTGAAAAAGAGCGTCGCCAATGATTCCGGGTGCCTCGGCCGCCAGCAGCCGCCCGTCATTTTTCCAGCCTCAGCGTTGTCCCCGCTGCGCTGAATAATTGCGGTACGAGGCGCACCCATTTCCCCGCCAAAGTCGGGCGCAGGTCGGTCGTGCAGGAAATGGCGAAGTTTCCGAAGTAACGATTCGTCTGTCCCGACAGAAAACAAAACGTGAGGTCGAAAACATGAGCCTGAACCGGCGCGACCGTCCGCAGCTTGTCAAGCATTCGAGCACACCCTGCCGCTTTCATCCGCCGCCCATCTTGCGTTGACGCTGGCACGCACTAATCTGCGCGCCATGTCTTTCCCGTGCCGCCGGCTTGCGCCGGCTTTTTTTGTCGCCGCCTGCGCAGCTTTTTCCCACGCCGCCGAAATCGCGCCCGCCGCACCCGCGAAGACCGGCCTCAAAGGCCCGGAGCGCACCGCCGCCCCGGCCCAGCGCGCCACCTCCGACGAGCCGCTGCGGGCGATGAAAATTTTTCAGCCCGCCGAGGGTTTCACCATAGACCTCTTCGCTGCGGAGCCGATGCTCGGCAATCCGGTGGCCATCTGCCTCGACAACGAGGGCCGCGTCTTTGTCTCCGAGACCTACCGCTACCGCACGAGCACGCTCGATATCCGGCATTACATGTTCATGCTGGAGGACGACCTCGCGAACCGCACCATCGAGGATCGCGAGGCGGAGATTAAGAAAAACTTCCCCGGCGAGTGGCAGAAACTCGGGATCGAAACCGAACTCGTCCGCGTGCTCGAAGACCGCGACCACGACGGCAAGGCGGATTTTTCCGCGGTCTATGCGGACGGCTTTCACTCCCTGCTCGACGGCATCGGCTCGGGGGTGCTGGCACATGGCGGGAGCGTGTGGTTCACAAATATGCCGAGCCTGTGGCGGCTCGACGGACTCAACAAAGACGGGCACGCCGAGCAGCGCACCGAGCTGAGCCGCGGCTACGGCGTGCGCTTCAGTTTCACCGGGCACGACCTGCACGGGCTCATCCTCGGGCCGGACGGGCGGCTCTATTTTTCCTTCGGCGACCGGGGCGCAAACGTGAAAACTATGGAAGGGACGACCCTCGCTTTTCCCGACGAAGGCGCGGTCTTCCGCTGCGAGCCGGACGGCTCGCACATGGAGGCGCTGTGCCGCGGGCTGCGCAATCCGCAGAGCCTCGCGTTCGACAAATTCGGCAATCTTTTCACCGGCGACAACGACGCCGACATGGGCGACCGCGAGCGCTGGGAATACCTCGTGGAGGGCGGCGACTACGGCTGGCGCGTGGGCTGGCAGCACCACCCGATGGGCAAGGAGTTCAACCCGTGGATGGCCGAGCAAATGTGGGTGCCGCACTTCGACGGCCAGGCCGCCTACATCCTGCCGCCGTGCGCGAATATTCCCGACGGCCCCTCGGGCCTCGCCTACCATCCGGGCACCGGGATGCCGGAGCGGTTTCGCGATCATTTTTTCCTCTGCGGTTTCAAAGGCAGCTCGGCGCGCAGCAACATTTCGTCGTGGCAGGTGCAGCCGTTCGGCGCGTCCTTCCGGCTGGACGATCAGGAAATTTTCGTCGGCCACTGCCAGGCCACCGACATCAAATTCGGCCCCGACAGCAAGCTCTACTTCAGCGAGTGGGGCGAGGGCTGGGAAGGCACGGCGCGCGGGCGCATCTACCGCGTTTTTGCGCCCGACGCGATCGCCGACGCGCAGGTCGAGGAAGTGAGGCTGCTGCTCGCCGCAGGTTTCAAGCAAATGCTGGCGCATGAGCTGCGGCCGTACCTCGGGCACCGGGATCAGCGCATCCGCTTGGAAGCGCAGTGGGAGCTGGCGGGCCGGCCCGAGGCGGCGATGGAATTCACCGACGCGGTGACCAGCGGGTCGGGCAATTTTCCCGAGCCGCAGCTCGAACGGCTCCACGCCATCTGGGGGCTCGGCAGCGTGGCGCGGCGCGCGGAATACCAAGCGCCTGGCGCGGCGGCGAAACTGCTCGCGCCGCTCATTGCGCTGCTCGATGACGACGACCTCGAGGTGCGGGCGCAGACCGCGCGGGTGCTGGGCGAAAACCGTGTCGCCGCGGCTTACGACAGGCTCGTGAAAACGCTGCGCGATCCGCGTGAGCGCGTGAGCTTTTTCTCCGCGCTGGCGCTGGCCCGGCTCGGCCGTGCGGAGTGCGTGCCGCAGGTGTTGCTCATGGTGCGGGAAGTCGGCGAGCGCGATCCGTATCTGCGCCACGCCTACGTCATGGCGCTCACCGGCGCGCACGACGTGCCCGCGCTGCTGGCCGCGGCGAAGGACGGCAACCCGCACGTCCGCATGGCCGCGCTGCTCGCGCTGCGGCGGCTGGAGCGTCCAGAAATCGCGCTGTTTCTCGCCGACGAAAATCCGCTGCTCGTGCTCGAAGCGGCGCGCGCGATCAACGACGTGCCGATCAACGCCGCGCTCCCGCAGCTCGCCGCGCTGCGCCCCGAACCGGCCGCCAATCCGCAGCTCCAAATCCGCGTACTCAACGCCTGCTTTCGCACCGGCAACGCGGCGGCACTCGCCACTTTCGCCACCGCGGACGGCGCACCTGACGCGCTCCGCGCCGAGGCGCTAAAACTCCTCGCCCACTGGCCGCAGCCGCCCGCACGCGACCGCGTGGCCGGCGTCTTCCGTCCCCTCCCCGTGCGCCCCGCCGCGCCCGCCGCCGCCGCGCTCCACGCCGCGCTGCCACGGCTGCTTTCCCCGCAATCCGAAGCCCTCACCCTCGCCACGCTCGACGCCGCCGCCGCGCTCCAGGTCAAAGACGGCAGTGCCGCGATCTTCGCGCTCATGGAAAGAAAAGACGCGACGCCCAAAGCTCGCGGACGCGCGCTCGAAACGCTCGGAGCGCTCGGCGACGCGAAGCTGCCTTTCGCCATCAAACTCGCCCTCACCGACGCGGACGCCGCGCTGCGCGTCACCGCCAGCACCATGCTCGCCAAGCTCGATCCCGCGAAAGCCGTCGAGCAACTCAGCGGGGTCTTTGCCCAGGCTGCGCTGCCGGAAAAAAAGGCCGTGCTCACCGCGCTCGGCGACATCCCCGGCCCCGCCGCCGACCGCGCCCTCAGCTCAATGCTCGACGAACTGCGTGCCGGAAAAATCCCCGCCCCCGCGCAGGTCGAACTCCTCGAAGCCGCCGCTAAACGCACCGCGCCCGAGATCAAGGAAAAGCTCAATGCCAACGCCGACGCGCTCGCGAAAATCGGCCCGCTCGCAGCTTTCCTTCCCTGCCTGACCGGCGGCGACCAAACGGCGGGCGAAACCATTTTCCGCGAGCACGCCGCTGCCGCGTGCCTGCGCTGCCACCGGCTCAAAGGCAGCGGCGGCGACGCCGGCCCCGACCTCACCGGCATCGGCGCGAAAAAGGATCGCGCCTATTTTCTCGAATCCATCGTCCTGCCGAATGCTCAAATCGCCGAGGGTTTCCAAATGCTCGTGGTCACGATGAAAAACGGCGACATCCAGGCCGGCGTGGTGAAAAGCGAAACCGCCGCCGAGCTTGTCCTGCAAATGGCCGGAGCCCAGCCGGTCACTTTGAAAAAGGCCGACGTCAAAGCCCGCGACGCCGCCCCCAGCGGCATGCCGCCAAACCTCGGCGACCTCCTCACCAAACGCGAAATCCGCGACCTCGTGGAATTCCTCGCGAGCTTGAAGGAGTAAAGGGCGCGCGGGTCGCAAAGTAGCTTCCGCCCGCGCTTGCGCCACGGCGGCGAAACCCCTTTTCTCTCCGCCCTATGCTCCGCATCCAAGCTTTCACCGGCCTCCGCCCCGCGCCCGACCTCGTCGCCGAAGTCGCCTGCGTCCCATACGATGTCGTCAACCGCGAGGAGTCCGCCGCCCTCGCCGCGGATCATCCGCTCAGCCTGCTCCACGTCGATCGCGCCGAGATCGATCTGCCTGCCGAGACCGATCCGTACAGCGATGCGGTGTATGAAAAGGCGCGCGAAAATTTTCTCGCGCTGCAAAAAAACGACGCACTCCTCCGCGAGACCGAGTCGTGCCTTTACCTCTACCAGCAGCGCATGGGCGCGCATGTCCAGACGGGCCTCGCCGCCGTCTGCCACATCGAGGATTACGAGCGCGACATCATCAAAAAGCACGAGAAGACGCGCCGTGACAAAGAAGACGACCGCACCCGCCTCATCGGCACGCTGAGCGCCGACACCGGCCCCGTGTTTCTCACCTACCGCGATTCCGAGGTCATCGACGCGCTCACCGCCGGGGCGCTGAAAACCGCTCCGATCTACGATTTCACCGCGCCCGACGGGATCCAGCACACGGTCTGGCGCGTGGCGGGCGGCGAGGCTTTTGTGGAAGCTTTTCGCAACGTCCCCGTCGCCTACGTGGCCGACGGCCACCACCGCACCGCCAGCGCCTGCCGCGTGGGCCGCGAGCGCCGCGCGGCCAATCCCGCGCACACCGGCAGCGAGGATTACAACTGGTTCCTCGCCGTCCTTTTTCCCGCCAGCCAGCTCCAAATCCTGCCCTACAACCGCGCCGTCAAAGACCTCCACGGCCACACCCCCACCGCGCTGCTCGAAGCCGTCGGCCGCGTCTTCACCCTCCGCGCCGGCAGTTCGCCCGCGCCCGCCCGGCCCGGCGAAATCCGCATGTATCTCGACGGCACCTGGTACGACCTGACGTGGCGGCCCGCGCCCGATGCCGACCCCATTTCGCAGCTCGACGTGAGCGCGCTGCAAGACCGCGTGCTCGCGCCCATCCTCGGCATCGACGACCCGCGCACGAGCAAGCGCATTGATTTCATCGGCGGCATCCGCGGCCCCGGCGAGCTCGTGAAACTGGTCGATGCCGGGCAGGCCGCGGTCGCCTTTTCGATGTTCCCCACGACCGTCGAGCAGCTCATGGCCATCGCCGACGCGGATCAAATCATGCCGCCGAAAAGCACCTGGTTCGAGCCAAAGCTGCGCTCAGGGCTATTCATCCACACTTTCTAAAAAGGGTGTGAAATAAGTCGGCTGATGGCAGTCGCTCAGTTTGGCGGACTGCGGCATTTTTTTTGAAAACGCAGAGGCGCAGAGACGCAGAGGAGATTCGGCAGCCAAACCTCTGCGTCCTTTGCGCCTCTGCGTTAAAAAAATAACCGCCCCGCAGTGAAATAGCGCCATCACCGCCCGCCCAACATTCCCCTTCCCATTTCTCACCTCTGCGACTATCTCATTTCCGCGATTTAACCCTATGGCTCGAATTCTCATTATCGACGACGACCCAGCGATGGTGTCCGTCATCTCCGACATCTGCCAGGAACGCGGCCACCAGACCACCGCCTACTCCTCGGGCACGAAGGCGCTGGAAAACCTTTCGACGCACGCGCCGCAGCTCGTCATCACCGACATGAAAATGGACAAGGTCGGCGGGCTCGACATCCTGCGCGAGTGCCGCGAGGTGCTGCCGCAGACGCCGGTGATTTTGATCACGGCCTACAAGTCGGTCGAGTCCGCCCTGGAGGCGATGAAGCTGGGCGCGTACGACTACATCACGAAGCCCTTTAAAGTGGACGAGCTGCAGCTCACCATCCAGCGCGCGCTCGATAACCAGAGCCTCGTCCGCGAGAACCAGAACCTGCGGCAAATCGTGAAGGAGAAGTATCGGTTTGAAAACATCATCGGCACGAGCGGGAAGATGCAGGAAATCTACAATCTCATCGCCAAGGTCGCCGACACCGACAGCACGATTCTGATCCAGGGCGAAAGCGGCACCGGCAAGGAGCTGGTGGCGCGCGCGCTTCATTTCAACAGCACGCGGCAGCATCAGCCATTCGTGGCGATCAACTGCTCGGCGCTGCCGGAGAACCTGCTGGAGAGCGAGCTTTTCGGGCACAAGAAGGGGTCATTCACCGGCGCGGTCGCGGACAAGATGGGGCTCTTCGAGGAGGCGGAACTCGGCACCATTTTCCTCGACGAGGTGAACTCCATGGCCCAGCCGCTTCAGACGAAACTGCTGCGCGTTTTGCAGGAGCGGCAAATCCGCCGCGTGGGCGACACCAAGACCATAGCGATCAATGTGCGCGTGCTCGCGGCGACCAATGAGCTGCTCGGCGACAAGATCAAGAGCGGCAATTTCCGCGAGGATCTTTACTACCGCCTCGCCGTCATCCCGCTCGAAATGCCCGCCCTGCGCGAGCGGCCCGACGACATCCCGCTGCTCGTGAATCATTTCCTGCAAAAGAACGCCACGCAGACCGGCACCGAGCCGAAAAAAATCGACCCGAAAGCCGTGGATATGCTGAGCCAGTACCGCTGGCCGGGCAACGTGCGCGAGCTGGAAAACGCCGTCGAGCGCGCCTGCGCGTTGTGCGACGACGGGCTCATCCGCACCACCGATCTGCCGCCGCAGGTCGTCCGCCACGCGAATGCGCCGCCCATCGAGCACAACGGCACCCTCCCCGTGGGTCAGACGCTCGACGCCTACATCAGCGAGCAGGAGAAGCGCTACATCGAGGAGACCATCAAATTCAACGCCGGCTCCCGCGAGAAGGCCGCCAAAATGCTGGGCATCAGCATGGCCACGCTCTATCGCAAACTAGAAATCAAGAAGACTGCGGAGAAGGGCTAGGTGGAGCGCGGCAGCTTTTCGTTTGCGCGCATGAAGCTTCGTCTTTTCGCCGCGCTAGCCGTCGGTGCGGGCGGTCTCGCGTTGGCCGCAGATTTGCCGCCGGAGCAGGTGCAGTTTTTCGAGCAAAAAATCCGGCCGGTGCTGGCGGAGCATTGCTACGAGTGCCACAGCGCGCAGGCGAAAAAGCTGAAGGCTGGACTGCGGCTCGACTCGCGCGCGGGCTGGCAGCGGGGCGGCGACAGCGGGGAGCCCGCCATCGTTCCGGGCCAGCCGGACGCGAGCCAGCTCATCCAGGCCGTGCGGCACGAGGACGCCGACACCGCCATGCCGCCAAAGAAGCCGAAGCTGCCCGACGCGGTCATCGCCGATCTCATGGCGTGGGTGAAAATGGGCGCGCCCGATCCGCGCGACGGCGCGCTGGAAGCAAAGCGCGCGGACAAGGCGACGTGGTGGTCGCTGCAACCGCTCACCAAAGCCGAGCCGCCGTCGCCGCGCGATTTGCCGAAAGCGTGGGCGCAGAATCCCATCGACCGCTTCGTCTTTGCGAAGCTCGCGGAGAAAGGTCTCACGCCCAGCGAGCCCGCCGATCCCCGCACGCTCATCCGCCGGATAACTTACGACCTCACCGGCCTGCCGGCGACGCCGGAGGAGGTCGCGGAGTTTTCGCGCAGCGGACAAATCGAAAACCTGGTGGAAGAATTCACAAAAAGAGGGTATT
>JANXWQ010000215.1 GCA_025351065.1 Chthoniobacter sp.
GCCGCGCGCATCCACGAGCGTCGCCGCGTAAGGCGTGAGCATCGGCCCGAGCTCGCTCCACGGCTCGCCGGCGAGGGTGCCGAGCATCCAGTGCTGTTCCTCGCACGTCACCGCATAGAGCCGCCCGCGCGCTTCGTCCGCGACGACGTCGATCACGCCCTCCTTCGCCAGCGGCATCCCGAGATTCTCCGTCCGTCCGGTGCGCGGATCGTAAGTCATCACGTAGCCGCCCGGATATTCCGACGGGTCTTCCTTTTTGAAATAGCCTTGCTTCGAGCCGACATACACGCGCCCGCTCGGCCCGGTGAAATTGCGCGTGTGAATCTTCGCCTGCGCCGCGTTGCCCGTCGCCGTCAGCCCGCACGTCTTGTTCGTATCGAGGACGCTTCGCTGCTTCCCGGTGCGCGGCTCGAACTCCACGAGGAACGCGTTGAAATTGTATTTCGCCGTCCCGACGTGGATCGCGCCGTCGAGCGATTCGGAGAGGGAAAAGTATCCCGACTCATCGCTCGTCGTTTCCGGCAGAATATGAAACGCCGTCGCCGGCACGTAAGCTGGCGGATCAGCGGAGACGCCGGCGGCTGTGAGCAGAGAAAGAGCGGCGAGGAAGTGGTGGAGGGTTTTCATCGTGTCAAAAAGGCGGCACCGAAATCACCGCCTCCGCCGGCGTTTCTTCGCCTCTATTTTCGCAGTGATTCGATCCACTCCACGAGCAGGCGCACGCCGTCGGGGTCAGCGATGCGGGTGCCGAGCGGTGGCATCTGGCCGGGGCCGCGGCTGCTCACGCGTGGGATGACGACGCTGCGCGCGGCGGCGCCGGGTGCGATGACGCGCGCGTCAGGAAGGCCGAAGTCGCCGTGCGTCGCGGGCTCGCCGAGGGCGTGCATTTCGTCGGGCGGGAGCAGCCAGTCGAAGTCCATCGCGCTGTTGCCGCCGCCGTAAAGCGTGTGGCAGTGGGCACAGTTCACGCCGAGATAAGAGCGGGCGCGTGCGTCGAGGCTCGCGTGCGTGTCTCTAGCGGCGGCGAATCGGCGGAGGTGCTCGGGAGCGCGCGGGAGCAGGGTGGAGAGCGCGGGGTTGCGCTGGCCGGACTCGGCGGCTGCGGGCGCGGGCAGCTTCTCGATTTGCGCGCGTTCGCGGCTGAAAGTGACGGCGTCGGCGCGGAGCAGGCCGAGGCGTTCCCATTGCGCGAGCTGGTCGCCGTGGTTGAGCTGCGCTTCGTGGAGGGTGAGGGAAAAATTCGCCTGCCGCGAATGGCACATCATGCACTCGGCGCGGCTCGGCACGCGCCACGGCTGCGCGCCGGCGATTTCGATGTCCGCGCCGGATTTCTCGGCGAGTGCGGCGTCGGTTTGCGCGGCGTTCCAGACGTAGGTGTAGGCGGCGCAATCGTTCTGCTGCTTCACGAGCACGCGCGTCTCGATGCGCTTGCCGCCGAGCGTGAGCGTCTGCGCGAGGACGGTGCCGTTCGGGGCCTGCCAGCTTTTTGCGGGGCGGACTTCGAGCGTGCCGTCGCCGGGCAGCGCGAGGTGATGTTCGGACGTTGCACCGTCGTGCCAGCCGGGCGCGTTGATTTCGTAACGGAGCACGCCGGGGAGCGGCGCGAGTTTTTCCACGTCGGAGAAAAGTCCCGTCTCGCTGAGCAGGCGGGGGAACTCGGTCGGCGGAGTCGTCGGCGCGGGCGCGCGATCGAGGCGATAGATGCCGCCGCTCACGCCCGCGCCATAAACTGGGCTGCCGTAATCCGCGATGAGCAGCTCGCCCGCGGTATCGGCGCTGACATGCGTGATGGCGAGCGGCGTATCGAGCAGCTCATGCGTCCATTCGAGTTTCGAGCCGTCGTGTTTCGCCGCCCACACGCGGCCCGTGCCGAAGTCGCCGAAGACATACGCGCCGGTCAGCTCGGGAAAATTTTTTCCACGATAAACGACGCCGCCGCTCAGCGAGCGGAACTCGGCGTGCGGAAATTCGAGCGTCGGAAACGTGACCGGATGCGGCCCGAGCGCGCGGTCTTGCGCGAACGGATGCCCGCCCTCGAAGACGCTCCAGCCGTAGTTCGCGCCGCGCTGCACCAGTCGCGCGTATTCCCACAAGTCCTGTCCATTTTCCGCCGACCAAAGCTGCCCGCTCGCGGCGTCGAAGGTGAGTCTCCACGGATTTCGCAGCCCGTAAGCCCACGTCTCCGGTGCGAAGCGCGCGTCGCCCACGAACGGATTGTCGCGCGGAACCGCGTAGAGCTTTCCCCCGGCGGGATGATCGACGTCGAGGCGTAGGATTTTCGCACGCAGCGAGCGCGGGTCCTGGCCCACGCGATCGACGTCGCTGTCGGAAGTGCCGTCGCCGCTGGTGACGAAAAGCGTGCCGTCGGCGGCGAAGGCGAGCGCCGCGCCGTTGTGGCCGTCGCTCGGCCACTCGATGACCGTCGCGCGCGTCGCCGGATCGGCTCGTCCGTCGCGCACCGTGTAGCGGAGGACGCGCGAGCGGCGGGGCGGCGCGACGCGCGGGCCATTCACGCCGAGGAAGACGAATCCGTTTTCCGCAAAGCGCGGATGAAACGCGATGCTGTAGGCGAGGTCGTCGAGCTCCAGCAAAGTCTCCGCGTCGCTGCCGTCGCCGGCCGCCTTCCAGCGCCGCACCTTCATCGCGCTCTCCCAGCCGGCGTCCTGCTCGATGTCCCACATCCACTCCCCATCCGGCGCAGGCGCGACCGCGACGACCGACTTCGCCGCGAGCTTCGGCCACGCGGGCCGCGCGCTGTATTTCGCCGGTCCATCAGGCGAGCCGGTGAGCCGCGTATTTTCCCAGCGCGCGCGGGGCAGCGGCTCCGGGCCGACGAAGCGCAGAGGCGCGTATTCGTCCGTGCGGTGAAAGCTCGGCAGCGTCAGTGGCGCGGTGGCCGAAAGCTCCTGCGCTGGCTCCGCGCCGTTCACGCGCGTGAGATTCACGCGCCACGTTTCGCCCGGTGCGGGGCGTCCGCCTGCGGCGTTGAAATCAGACCACGGGATGCGCCCCTCGACCGCCCAACCCTCGTCGCGGTCGCCGTGTTCATTAAGCGTCCCGCGCACCACAACCTTCGCCTCGACGTGAAATTCGCCGCGATGGAGCTGGCCTGGATCGCGCCAGCTTTCCGCCTTTGGAAAGAAGGCATCGAGCACCGCGCCCGCCGGGTTCACCTCGAACTCGAAATAGCCCGCGTGCTTTTCCGAGGGCCGAAAGAACAACTCGAACACGTCGTTTTCCCACATCGGCCCATCGTGCTCGCGCACATCCGCCGAGACATCGGCATCGTCCATCTCGGCATAAAAGTAGAGCCACTCGCGATCCCAGAGCAGGCGCGCGACGGTGCGCGCCTTCGCCGCCGGAGCGCCCGCGGCCCACGGCTGTCCGAAGTTTTCCGCGCGCGCGGCGCGCTGCCAAACCGCGTCGTCACCACGCCCATCGAGCACCGGCGGCGTCTCGGCCCAGCGGCATTCAAGCGGCTCGGCGGAGACGGCTGAGACGGCAAGTGCGAGCCCCAAGGCGGTGGTGTGCATGGTCATTGGCGGGGCGTGTCGGCTTCCACAACCTCGCGCGGGAGCAGCAGCTCTTCGCCGCGGCGCGCGAGGTAGGGCGGGACCGTCATGAGCAGGCGCTGGCCGAGGCTGTGCTCGAACTTCCAAAGCGCACCGTCCGCGCCGGGTGGGACTTCGATTTTGAAGAAGCCGTCGCCGTCCATCTTCGCGAAATCGAGCAGCTCGAAAAGAGTGCCCGGCTGCGAGCGCAGCACATAGTCTTCGCGCTCGAACGGCCCGCTGCCGAACTCCGCAGGAAACGGCAGTTTGGCAAAATCCGCCGCCGCGCCGACGACGATCCCGCCGCCGTCGCCGGTTTTCACCGCGAACTCCGCGCCGCTGATTTTGCCAAGATAGCGCGCCAACTCCGCAGCGGTCGCCTTGGTGGAAGCAGACGCCTTTTCCCCCACGACGATCGGCAGCCGCGCCCGGCCCTCGCTAGCAAGCCGAACGGGTTCGGCAACGCCATGCGCAGCAAAAAGAAGAAGGGCGAGGAAGGTTCGTGCGGAGCCAAGCAGCGGGTTCATTTTGAAAAGCGGAAGAAAGAAGACCGTCGCGGCGAGCGGCGCGAACTCGTCTTCGCGAGCGGCACGTTATTCCCACGATCAATTGGATACGGCGAGTCTGCGCGCTTCATCACCACGCCCCCGAAGAAAGCGCAGCCGAGCGCACGGTTCGCAGCGCGGAGCCGCTGGGGAAACGCGAGCGCATCGGCGTGCGAGTCAGCGCGCTCAACGGGCGTGAGCACCACAGCACCGCACGGAACCAGGCGCGCGAAGTCGCGATGCGGCGTGCGAGGTTCACGGCCTATTGCGCGGCGAGCGCGGCCTGCGCTTTCGCCGTGGCCTCCTCGACGCGGCGGGCGATTTCCTCCAGCGACGGCAGCGACATTAGCACCTCGGGCGGGATGTCGCCACTGGCGGCGAGTTTCACGAGACACTTCTGCCGCTCGGCGAGCGCCTTGTCGGAGTCGCGCTCTTTGCTGAAGCGCGATTTCGCCTTTTCGCTGCGCAGCCGGAGCATCGCATACACATCGCCGCCGAGCAGCGCGGAAATGTCCACTTTCATCTTCTCCTTTTGCAGGTCGGCGTCGCTGACCATGTCGCCGTTGATCGGGCCGGCTTTGTATTTGGGAAACATGATCGCGGCTTCGGGGCAGACGCGGGAGCAGGCGGGGCAGTTGGTTTTGCAGTTGTCGTTGTTCTGCACCTGGATGCGCTTGTCGCCGTCCACGCCATAGACCCCGAAGAGGCAGAACGAGAGGCACTGCATGCAGTTCGTGCAGCGGTCGTAGTCGATGACGGGAAACCACGGCTTCCACTCGCCGTGCCGGGGCGCGTCGGCTGCGGCGCGCGCGGTCTCGACGAGGTCGGCGATCTGCGCGGGGGCAAAGTTGGCGAGGTTTTGAAAGCTCACGCCGGGTTCCGTGGCCGCGGGTGGCGTGTTGAATTTTCCCAGCACAAGCAGCGCACCCTGCGCCGGCTTCTCGACCGTGCTCACGCTGGTGCGGGAAACCGCGTAGCCTTTTTCTAGCAAGGTGCTCAGCGCCCCGAAGCGCTCATCCACGGAGAGCGGCTCGGCGCCGGAGCCTTCGTAGAGGACGACGTGGAGAGCAGGGGCGAGCGACATGGCGGGAGATATTGGGCGCGCGGGCGGCGCGCGCAAGTCCCAAGCGGAACTACTCCTGCGCGGCGGCGGCGGCCACCGGCTGCGCCTTGCGCCGGGCCTTCGGTTTCACCGCTTCCACCCCGGTGACCGCCGTCCGGCGAATGCGGAAGCGGCTGCTCGGGCCGCTACCGTAATGCTTCGTGCCGCTCCAAAAAGCCGGGTCGGCCTGCTTGTGCGCAAACTCGAGGACCGCGCCATGCACCCGCGTGCTGAAAGTCTTGCGGGTGGCGTCGCTGACTAGACGTTCGGTGCTGAGTTTTTTCAGGTCGTCGGACAAGGCGACGTGCAACTGCTTGATGGATTGGATGCTCATAGGCTGCCACCTTCGCACCGACTGGCCGCCGCGTCGCACGATCTTCTCCGCGCCCGGATCGCGCGTCAGACCGGCGGCGGCGCGGCTTCGGGCAACGCCCCATTTTTCGCCGGCAGATTCGGCCGCACCACGGCATCGAGCAGCGCGGCGCCGACCGCCTCCGCCGACTGCACGCGCATATTCAGCACCTCCGCGCCGTCCGCCGGCAGATCGGCCCCGGCCTGATGAAAAAGCCCCTTCACCGCGCGTGGAAAACACGCCGCGATCTTCACCGCCCCGCCAGCCGCCAGCCGCGCCATCGCCGGATCGCGCCGCGCCGCCATCTCGCACAGATCCGCCACCGCCTCGAACGGCACACCCGACTCACACAGCTTCCGCAGCACCGCGTCCTTCACCTCCTTCGGCACCACGTTCGCGTATTGGCAGTGGCAGTAGAGAATGTTTGGCGGGGCTTGGCTCATGAAAAATCGGGCGGACACTAGCCCCAACTCCGCGCTGCGAAAATGCTTTGTTTACGCCGCTGGTGCCAGCGTCGATGCCGCGACGCGACCGTCCCGCCGCGGCAACCCGATGAACCTCAAATTGCGACGTCGCCTCCCTTTCATACGAACGCCCCGCGAACTTAAGGCTCACGGGGCGTTTTGGTTTTCCAACGGAGGTATTCCCCCAGGAAGTCGGCGGGCCAGTGAGCCCGGTGTGCCGGTCAGGCCTGCTTTACTACTTCGTACTCGTACTTCTTGCTGATGCCGGGCTGGGGGACGGGGTATTTGCCGTCGGCGTCGCAGTGGAGGAAGGCGGGGCTTTCGAGGGTGAGTTTGTCCACGTCGGGGGCAAAGACCTGGTCGCAGGCCATGAAGTCATCCCAGGTAACTTCCTGCCCGGTGTGGGCCGCCATGCGGCCGAGGGAGGTGGTAACGCTGGCATCGACGCCGCGTTTGACTTCGTTGTGGGGGCGGTTTTCACGGATCGCGGAGATCAGGGTGTCCCACTCATTTTGATAGGGATTGGAAGTGTCATTGCTTTGCCAGATCAGCTTGTCCTTATCCACACTTTGACTGGAGTAAGTGCTGGAGGGTGTGCCGCAGTCGCCGTTCTTCGAGATAACCGCCAGACCTTTGGTCCCCTGGGCAAAGCTGTTGTACATGGGCACTGCGCCGACCATGCAGCGTCCGTCCATGAGAAACTTGGTGTTATCCGCGAAGGTGTATTCGACTCCGTAGCTGTCGAAGTTCTGATCCACATAGTTATAACGGTAATGCCTTCCGCCCACCGCCTGCGCTTTCACCGGCCAGGCATCTTTCATCCAGCAGCAGTGGTCGATGTGATGGATGTAGAAATCGCTGTAACAACCGCCGCTCGCCCAGAGGAAGCTGTGGAAGCGGCTGATCTGCCAGAGCAGTTCGCTTCCGGTGCCCGGCCATTTTTCGGAAAAGGCGGAGGCCAGCGGCCCGGCCATGCGGTAGCCGCGCATGAGGATGATGTCGCCGATTTCGCCACCTTGCACGCGGTCGTGGAGTTCGATCATCGCCTTGCTGTGCCGCGACATGAGACCCACGCCGACTTTCAAGTCCTTCTTCACCGACTCCTCGGCGAGCGCGTACATCTTTTTCGCGCTGAAGGCGTCGGCGATGAGCGGCTTTTCCATGAAGACGTTTAGCCCTTTTTCAATCGCGTACTGAAAATGCACCCAGCGAAACGCCAGCGGCGTGGTGAAGATGGCGACGCCGCCCGGCTTGAGCGCGTCCATGGCGTGCTTGAAGCCGTCGAAGCCGACGAACTGCCGGTCGGCGGGCACGTCGATTTTGGCGGCGTGCTGGGCGTTCAGCGCCTGCAGGCTGCCCTCGAGTTTCTTTTGCGAAACGTCGGCCATCGCCACGAGCTTCAACGGCGGGCCGGAGACGGATAGCGCGTTGTCCGCCGCGCCGGTGCCGCGTCCGCCACAGCCGACGAGGGCGACCTCGATGGAGCTGTCCTCGGCGGCGTGGACGTAGGGAATCTTGATGCCGGCGAGCGCGGAGACGGCGGCGGCGGAACCCGCGGCTTTGAGAAAGGCGCGGCGGGAGGCGGTGGGGAAGTGCGGAGAGTTCATGGTGCGCGACGGTGCGGCGGATGGGCGGCGAGTGTCAATGGCGAGTGCGCAAATCCGGCGGAAATATCGGTGGCCGAAAACGGCGAGCGTCGCGTCGGGGGTTCGCGTAGTCTCGCGGTCATGCTCGCCTCTGCCACCTGCTACGAAGCGCTCCGCGCCCGCGACGCGCGGTTCGACGGGCTGTTCTTTGTCGGGGTGAAAACGACGGGTATTTATTGCCGCACGATCTGCCCAGCGCGGACGCCGCGGGAAAGTTCGTGCCGCTTTTTTGCCAGAGCGGCGGCGGCGGAGCGCGACGGTTTTCGTCCGTGCCTGCGCCGCCGCCCGGAGGTCGCGCCGGGCACGGAGGTGGCGTTGCCCGAGCGTTCGCTCGCGCACGCCATCGGCACGCGGCTGCAGGCGACGGCGCTCGAAGCGGCCTCGGTGGAGGAGCTGGCGCGGCGGGTGGGTTTCAGCGGCCGGCAGTTGCGGCGCATCGTCCGCGGAGCCTACGGCGTGACGCCCATCGAGCTCGTGCAGACGCAGCGGCTGCTCTTTGCCAAGAAGCTGCTCCAGGAAACCGCGCTGCCGGTGACGGCGGTCGCGCTGCACGCGGGCTTTCGCAGTCTGCGGCGGTTCAATACGCTCTTCCGCACGCGCTACGGTCTCGCGCGCTGGCGGCCCTGGCGCGCCTACGCCGCTGCGCAGCTCTGGCACTCATTCCTTGCCCCATGAAATCCAACATCTACTTCACCGAATTCCCCTCCCCCATCGGCCCGCTCCAGCTTCGCGGGACGGAGGCCGCGCTGACCGGCGTGTTTATGGAAACCCACCGGCACGAGCCCGCGCGCACGCCCGATGCGGTGCGCGATGCCGCGCCTTTCCGCGCGGCGCGCGGCCAGCTCGAGGAGTTTTTCGCCGGCGAGCGCCGCGAGTTTTCGCTCGCCCTCGCGCCCGCGGGCACGCCTTTCCAACTGGCCGTCTGGCAGGCGCTGCGCGCCATCCCCTACGGCACCACGATCAGCTACGGCGAACTAGCGCGCCGCATTGGAAACCCGCGCGCCGTCCGCGCCGTCGGCCTGGCGAACGGGCGCAACCCGCTCTCGATCATCGTGCCCTGCCACCGCGTCATCGGGGCCGACGGCACGCTCACCGGCTACGGCGGCGGCTTGGAGCGGAAGCGCTTCCTCCTCGCGCTCGAGTCCGGCGCGCCGGTCGCCGGCTAACCCACGAACGCCATCTCGGCGGTGACGGCGCAAGCGAGCAAACCCCGCGGCGTGACAATGGTTTGCCAGCCCGCTTGCGTATCGCGAATCTCCCGCTCTCCCGCTCGCCGCATGAAAGAAGCCGCCGCCAGAATCAAAATCAACAAGCTGCTCGAAGCGGCTGGCTGGCGCTTTTTCGCGGATGAGAAAGGCCCTGCAAACGTCCAACTCGAACCCAGCGTGAAGCTCACCGGCAAGGCGCTCGACGACCTCGGCGAGAACTTCGAGAAAGCGGTCAAAGGCTTCATCGACTTCCTCCTGCTCAATGAAAAGAGCTTCCCGCTCATCGTCCTCGAAGCGAAGGCCGAGGACAAAAACCCGCTCGTCGGCAAAGAGCAGGCGCGCAAATACGCCAGATCGCAGAACCGCCGCTTCGTCATCTTATCGAACGGCAACCTCCACTACTTCTGGGATCTCGAACGCGGGAATCCCTATGTCATCACCGCATTTCCGACGCCCACCTCAGTCATGGGCTACCAGAAAGGCGTGCCCGACCCGCAGCGTCTTATCGAAGAAATCGTGACCGATGATTATGTCGTCCTGACCCAGCGACCCAACTACGCTTCCGATGCCGCGTGGAAGAACGAAGCCGAGCGCCCGCGCTTCATCGAGGTCAACAGCCTCCGCTTCCTTCGCCCGGGCGGCACGCGGAGATCGTCGTCACCACCGTTCAGTCGCTCCTCTTCAATAACAAATACCGGCAGCTCTTTTCTCCCACCGACTTCGACCTCGTCATCTCCGACGAAGCTCACCGCTCCATCGGTGGCAACGCCCGCGCCGTCTTCGACTACTTCAT